>JBDNBC010000335.1:0-3802 GCA_039768115.1 Oceanococcaceae bacterium | reverse complement strand
TTGGACGCGCCGCACTTGCCTTCGCCACATTTCGCTTCACCGCACTTGGCTTCGCCGGCTTTGGACGCCCCGCACTTGCCTTCGCCGCACTTGCCTTCGCCGCACATGTGTTCGCCGGCAAGGGCCACCTGGTAGCCACCGTCGAGTTCAGTGACCTGGAAAGGGTTGGTGCTAGCCTGCGCTGCGCCCATAGCCAGCGTCAAAGCGAGAGCCGAACCGGCGCCCCGCAGGGTGGATTTATGCAAAGAGGATTGAGTCATGGTGTTGTCTCCTGGGAATGATGCGGGAACGATGCCCCGCAGTGGACTGCGGCAGTTTAGAAGTCACCACCGCGAGAGGTGCTGGCTGTGCCAGCCGTTTGCATTGTGAGCTGAAGCACGTGCTTCACTGACTGTGCAAATTCAGTAGCGCTGAAGGCCGGACGTGAGCAGCGCTGATTGGCGCACACATATCCGGCAGCGCGCTCAAACTGGGGATAAGGCACGTCGTCATGGGGCAGCGGCCCCTCGCTGCGATCCCACCATTCCAGTCGCAGGTCGGCACCCGGAATGCGTTGCGCCTGGGCAAACAGCGACTGCGCCATCGGATCCTGCTTGGGGCCCACCACTGCCAGATGCACAGGGTCGCGAGCCAGCTCATCGGCGGCCAGAAGAATGCCGCTTTCTTCCACGCGGGCCAGCGCCACCGCGGGCTGCACCAGGTAGCGCAAGGCATGCTCAGCCCGCGCACGCAACGGCGCATCGCCGGTGTAGTGCGCCAACAGGTTGAACAACCGTGCCGCGCGCACGTTGTCTTCCAGCGCCGGCTGCGGCGGCAGTATCGCGGCTGCGGGTTCCTGCGGCAGAAAACCACCGCCGGGCTGTGCAAAATGGGCCCCCGCCGCCTGGGCCGTGGCGCGTGCCGAAGCCAGCCAGGAGCGGTCCGCGCTGATGCGATACAACATCATCCACGCGTGCGCCACGGCGAGCTGGTCGCTGAGGAAGAGGCCCTGCTCGCGCGGCAACAGGTGGCCTGACGCTTGACTGCGCAGCCACCGTCCCACAGTTAATGCGTCCTCTCGGGCGGCCATGTCACCACTGGCGGCGTGCCAGTGCGCCAGGGCACTGGCCATTTCGGCATTGCCGAGCAGGTAGGCGTTCGGATCGACCCGCGGAATGCCCCGCGCCCGTCGCGCCGCATCACTCAGAACAAAATAGTCGGCGGCTTTCTGCCCGGGACGCAGATCCGCATCCTGGCTGTTGCGATAGCTGCCGTCTTCGGCGCGCAGAAAGTCCCGCGAATAGCGCAGGATGTCACGCGCCACGGCGTCATAACCCGCCTCTGGCCACTGCGCGTGGGCCAAAGCGTAGATGCGCAGATAGGCCGCCTGAATCCGCAGCAGCTTTTCGAAGTGCGGCCGATCCCAGCGCCCGCCAGTGGAGTACTGGTAAACCCCACCCCAGGCCGGGTCGAGCAAGGCCCGTGCCGCATCCAGCGTTTTCCGGGCCCGCCGAGCGGCAGCGTCGTCGCCCCTCTGAGCCTGCTGCATGGCCCATTCCACGTGCGCGCGATCCAGATACTTGTGTGCGCCGCGCAAGCCGCCGCGCTGCGCGTCGTGCATTCCGATGTGGCGCTGCACCAGTTCCACGCGCGTCACATCGTCGAGCTGGCTCTCTGCTTGCGCCGCCGGCGTGGGCGGCGACCGCAGGTCACGCTCCGGGGTGGGATCGTCGATCAACGCCTGCAACAGGCGCGCAAAACCTTCGGGCGACAGATAGCCGGCCCGACGTACCAGGTCGCGGCCCTGGGCATCGAGAAATATATTGGCGGGCCAGCCCCAGGCGCGGTAGCGATCTGCCAGTGCCGGATGGGCATCATGATCGACCTTGACCGGCAGGAAGTGTGCATCGAGCAAGTCGAGCACCGCGGAATCCTGGAGCGTGGTTTGCCCCATCACGTGACACCAGTGACACCACACGGCTTCCAGGTACAAAAACACCAGCTTGTTCTGGGCCTGGGCTCGCTCGAATACCGTGTCATCCCATGGTTGCCAGTCCACCGCGGCATCCGAACTGGCGGCCAGGCCGGGCACAGCACTGGCGATCAGCATCGTGATTCCGGCCAGTCGTACGCGCAGCCAGCTGCCCCGGCCATGCGTCCTGCGCGCCGAGCCTGAACCCGCCCTGGATCGCCCTGGGAGCGTTCGCAGAGCCGGAGACTGTTCCCTGAATCCCATAGAACGTAATACGAGCCGGAGGGCTATTCAGATTCAGGCAGAGGTTATCGATCAGCTGCCTGCCGCATAGAAACTCCGGACCGTGACCCTCCTGTGCCGGCGCGTGTCATGAACACCGCAGACGCGCCGCCACGGCGGCTGATTGCCTGCCCCGTCCAACGGCGCGGCGGAGGGCCGTGAAGAGCCCGCCCGTCAGTAGATGAAGCGTTGCGCCGGATTCTTGCGCTCGGAATCGTCCTTGGCCGCTTGCTGACGTTGCTGCTCCTGCTTGCGTACCGTTTCGGCCGCCTCCGAGCTCAGCTCAGATGCCTTGTCGCCGGTCTTGACCGCGGCCTCCTTGACCGCAGCGCCGGCTTTTACGGCCGTATCCTTGACGGCGGTACCGACTTTTTTCGCGGTGTCGCCAATCTCGGCCGCATCCTCCTTGACCTGCTCCTGCCAGGAATGACCGGTGTCCTCGGCCAGGGCTGGCGCGGCCAGAAGCATGGCGGAAGCCAGCGCAAGCAGAGCGCGGGTGGGTGGTGATGACGTCATATTCAGACTCCTGCTGTAAAACCAAGCCCGGCAGGGAGCCGGACACTCTTCTATCCCGCCGTGGTGTAGCACATCTTTCGTGACAGCCTGTTCATCGATCCACACTGCGGCATAATTTGACTCATGTTTATGCGCAAGACATGGCTGATCCTGCTGCTGGCGATGTTCGCCATGCAGGCGCACGCCTTTGCGCATGACAGCCATGAAGGTGCGGCCAAGGAACCCAGCTGCCTGAGCTGCAAGGTCGGAACCGACCTCTCCGCAGGCCTGTGTCCGGCGGCAACGACTCTGAGCCTTGTGCCCGACCGGGCCGATGCGCACTCCGGTCCGGCCACGACACCGGCATCGCCGCCCCGCCATCGTCTGCCGCCGCCGCGCGGCCCCCCGGCCTGATCTCGCAACACAACTAACCCCGTATTTCCTGTAGCCGCGCTGCGAAACGCCCGCGGCTCCCCGTGTTTGCCGAGAACTGTCATGACAACCAAATTCCTTGCCCGCGGCACCTGGCCGCTGGTATCTGTCCTTGCCCTGCCCGCCTTCATCGCACAGGCCGACGAGGCACCGGAAACCGCACCCGCCGAACTGGCCCCCATCACCGTTCAGGCGGATCCCTTTGCTGGTCGTACGCCGCTGGAAAGCACGCAACCGGTCGAAGTGCTCGCCAACGACGCCCTCGAGCGGGCCCGCGGCCAGACTCTGGGTGACTCGCTGCAGACCCTGCCCGGCGTGCATACCGCCGACTTTGGTGCCGGCGCGAGTCGCCCCGTCATTCGCGGCCAGGGCGGCCCGCGCGTGCGCATCCTGGACGGTGGCGCAGGCGTGGTCGATGCCTCGACCATCAGCCCCGATCACAATGCGGCCATTGAGCCTTTCCGCGCTCAGCAACTGGAGGTGCTGAAAGGTCCGGCCACGCTGTTGTACGGCTCGGGCGCCATTGGCGGCGTCGTCAATGTGGTTAGTGACATGTTCCCGGGGGATATCACCGAAGGCTGGCACGGCGCCCTGGGCTCACAGCTGCAGAGCGTGAACGAAGGCCGCAGCTACTACGGCCAT
>JBDNBC010000334.1:0-11719 GCA_039768115.1 Oceanococcaceae bacterium | reverse complement strand
TGCTGCAACGCGGCCATCACTTTGTTGCCGAAGACATGATCACCTTGCAGGCTGTGAACGGCCGATTACTGGCGCAGTCCGCAGTGCCTGGCGATGCCCGCCAGGCGATACGCGGGCTCGGCATTCTTGACGTGCGCCGGCACCTCGGCGCGGCGGTGCATCCGGGGCCGGTCACCCTGAGCTGGCGGGTGGAGCTGCGAGACGCGCCACCGGCGGTACTGCCCGAGCCTGACCATACCGAACTGCTCGGTATCGGCATGCCAACCCTGACCTTGCCGCGGTACAGTCAGGACGTCGACCTGATCGAGCTGAGTTGCCGGGTCGGTCACGCCGGTTTGCGCCAGTGGAGAGTCGCCACATGACCCGCATCGCCCCGCCCGAACTGGTATTCGTCTCCGGCATGTCCGGGGCCGGCAAGTCGGTCGCCCTCGACATGCTCGAGGACCTCGACTTTTTCTGCATCGACAACCTGCCCCTGGCGCTGGCCGCCAGCCTGAATCCGACCGAACTGGCACGCCATGATCGCCGCTACCTGCGTATCGCCGTCGGCATTGACGCGCGGGCCAGCGCCAACGACATGCGAGTCTTTCCAGAGTACATCCGCCGAACCCGTGCCGATCATCCGGATTACACCGTGCGGGTGATTTTCCTCACCGCCAGCACCGATGTGCTGATGCGCCGGTTTTCCGAGACCCGGCGGCGGCATCCGCTCACCGACGACGACACGACCCTGGAAGAGGCGTTGCGTCGCGAGCATGCCCTGATGACGCCCGTGGCTGAAATCGCCGACATCAGCCTCGATACCTCATCGACCAACCTGCACGAACTGCGCGAGCGGATTCGCAGCACTCTGCACCCCGGTGACACCAGCGGCGGACTGGCCGTGGTCGTGCAATCGTTTGGCTTCAAGTATGGCGCGCCGCGCGGGCTTGACCTGATGTTCGATGTGCGTTGTCTGCCCAATCCACATTGGTCGCCGGAACTGCGCGAGCAGACCGGCCGCGACCCGGCCGTACAGCAGTGGCTGGCGGCGCAGGAGCCGGTCGTGCGCATGCAACAGGACATCTGTGACTTTCTGGCCCGCTGGATTCCCGCTTTTTCCCAGCAGGACCGCCACTACCTGACTGTCGGGATCGGCTGCACTGGCGGCAAACACCGCTCGGTATACCTGGCCGAGCAAGTCGCCCGCACTCTGCGCAGCGCGCACGCCATGACCAGCGTGCGCCATACCGAGCTCTCCTGACGATGAGCGTGGGTGTACTGCTGGTCAGTCACGGGCGCTTCAGCCAGATTCTGCTCGACACGGTGCAGGACGTGCTCGGCGGCGGGTTCCCGCTGCGCACAGCCATCCTCGAAATTCGCCGGGTCCGGGACACCGCGCCGCTGGTCCGCCAGGGTGAAAAACTCATCGACCGACTCAATGATGGCGATGGCGTGCTGGTACTGACCGACGCCTTTGGCTCGACCCCCAGCAACATCGCCAACCGGGTTGCCGCACGAGCGCCGTCACGCGTGGTTGCCGGGCTCAATCTGCCGATGCTGATCAAGGTCTTCAATTACTCCCATCTCCCCCTGCCTGAGCTGGCGCGTGCCGCCGTAGAGGGCGGGCGGCGTGGTGTGATGGAGTGTGAGGGGTCCGACGCATGACGGTGTTGTCCCGCGACCTGACGATCATCAACAAACTCGGTCTGCACGCACGGGCGGCCGCCCGGCTGGTGCAGACGGCATCGAACTTCTCCTGCGACATCACGCTGCATACGCCTCAGCGATCAGCGAACGCCAAAAGCATCATGGGGATCCTGATGCTGGCCGCAGCCCAGGGCCATGTGATCACGGTGCAAGCCCGGGGCGAGGATGCCGATGCCGCGCTCGACGCACTGGCCGGCCTGGTGGCGGCCCGCTTCGGCGAAGAGGCGTGAAGTGAGCACCACGCTCACCGGCATCGGCGTCTCGCGGGGCATCGCCATTGGCCCCGTGCACAAGCTGCGCGGTCGCGCGGCACCGGTGGAACGGCGGTCGCTGCGGCCCGGTGATATATCCCACGAAATTGCCCGTTACACGGCGGCGCGTAGCACGGCGAAAACCCAGCTTGAGGCCATTCGGGACGACATTCCGGTCGATACGCCGCGGGAGATTGCCGCATTCATCGACACCCATCTGCTGATGCTCGATGACCGCGCCTTTGCCAGCGCTGTCACCGACATGATTAGCGGCGAGCAGGTCAACGCTGAGTGGGCCTTGCAGCAGCAGTGTCAGCAACTGGTGGCGGTCTTCGAGGCCATGGACGACGCCTACCTGCGCAGCCGGCAGGATGACGTCGAACATGTGGTCGCGCGCATCCAGCGGTTGTTAATGGCCGGTGAGCATGCCGCCCTGCCGAAGAGCGACACGGGCCGTCCAGTCGTGGTGGCCGATGACATCACACCAGCAGACGTCATCTTGCTGCATCGGCAGGGCATTGGTGGCTTCATCACCGAGTATGGCGGGCCGCTCTCGCATACCGCCATTCTGGCGCGCAGCCTGGGTCTTCCCGCCCTCGTAGGCGCTCACGGCGCGAGTGCGCGCGTAAGTGAGGGCGAGCTGATTCTGCTCGACGGCCAGACCGGCGAAGCCATCGCGCAGCCGTCAGCCGCGGCCCGCGCGGAGTTTGAGCAGCGGGCCCGCGAACACACCCGCTTCCGGCAGATTCTCGACGCCCTGCGCGATGTGCCCGCGGTGACCCGCGACGGCATGCCCATCACGCTGCAATGCAATATCGAGCTGCCGTCGGACACGGCTCATGCCCACGGCGTCGGCGCATCAGGAGTGGGCCTGTACCGCACCGAATTTCTGTACATGAACCGTGAGAGCTTGCCGACCGAAGCCGAGCAGTACGATGCCTATGTCAGCGTCATTCAGGCCATCAGCGGGCCGGTCACGATTCGCACACTGGACGTCGGCGCGGACAAGCAGGTCGATTCTGGACGCATCGCTGGCCCGACCCCGAACAACCCGGCACTCGGATTACGCGCCATTCGCCTGTGTCTGAAGGAAGAGGATCTGTTTCGCGTGCAACTGCGCGCCCTGCTGCGCGCATCGGCGCACGGGGAGATCAAGATCATGCTGCCGATGATCTCGAACCTTGATGAGCTGCTGCGCGCACGCGCCCTCATACGCGGCGTGATGACTGAATTGCAGGAGGCCGGCATCGCGTTTGATGAACATGTCCCCGTCGGCGCGATGATCGAAGTGCCGGCCGCTGCGCTCTCGGCGCCGATGCTGGCGCGGCATTGCGATTTCTTCTCTATCGGCACCAATGACCTGATTCAGTACACGCTGGCCATCGACCGGGTGGATGACGAGGTGAACTACCTCTACGACCCTCTGCACCCGGCCGTATTGAAGCTGATCGCCATGACCATTGCCGCCGGCGACGCTCAGGGCATTCCCGTCTCGATGTGCGGCGAGATGGCCGGCGATGCACGCTATACCCCGCTGCTGCTGGCACTGGGCCTGCGCGAGTTCTCGATGCACCCATCCAGCGTGCTTGAGATCAAGCGCATGGTGCGCGAGTCAAGCATTGCGGCACTCGCTCCCTTGGGCCGGGAGCTGCAGGCGGTCAGTGATCCAGGGCGGCTTGACGACATCCTCCAACAGCTGCAGCCGGAGAGCGGGTCGCGGTAGCGAACGCTGCGGGCGTGCTACCGCTGCCCATAAAAAAGCCCCGAAACCGGGGCTTTTTTCCGAGGTGACGGGTTTACTGACCGAACAGGTGTTCAACCGCCGCGCGCTCTTCACGCAATTCAGCCTCGGTGGCATCCATGCGGGCACGGGAAAACGCGTTGACGTCGAGGCCCTGTACAACCTCGAAGTCCCCATCCTTGCAAACGCAGGGGTAGCTGTAGACCAGGCCTTCGGCAATCCCGTAGGACCCGTCCGAGGCCACCGCCATCGACACCCATTGACCGTTGCTGCCCAGGGCCCAGTCGCGCATATGATCGACAGCGGCCGAGGCGGCGGAGGCAGCCGACGAGGCGCCGCGGGCCTTGATGATCGCCGCGCCGCGCTGCTGCACGGTGGGAATGAAATCGCTCTCATACCAGCTCTGATCCACCAGGCCCATGGCCGACTGGCCTTTAACCGTCGTGTTGTGCAGATCCGGGTACTGGGTCGAGCTGTGGTTGCCCCAGATAATCATCTTGTCGATGTCATTGACGCCGCTGCCGGTCTTGTCGGCCAGCTGGGCCAGCGCACGATTGTGATCCAGGCGGGTCATGGCCGTGAACTGGCGCGGGTTCAGGTCCGGCGCGTTCTCACGGGCGATCAACGCGTTGGTATTGGCCGGATTGCCCACGACCAGGACTTTGACATCCCGGCTGGCGTGGTCATTCAGCGCCTTGCCCTGCACCGAGAAGATTGCGGCGTTGGCTTCGAGCAAATCCTTGCGTTCCATACCCGGGCCGCGCGGGCGAGCCCCGACCAGCAACGCGAAATCCGCATCCTTGAAGGCCACGTTCGGGTCATCTGTGGCAACGATGTCGGCAACCAGCGGGAACGCACAATCCTTGAGCTCCATGACCACGCCCTCCAGCGCACCCATGGCTGGCGGGATTTCCAGCAGCTGCAGGATAACCGGCTGGTCGGGGCCCAGCATGCTGCCGGAAGCAATGCGGAAAGCGAGCGAATAGGCGATCTGGCCGGCACCGCCGGTAATGGCGACGCGAACGGGTTGTTTCATTCAGGGACTCCTGTGAATTTCGGGAAAAGTGATCCGATTCGGCGCGCATTATCGGTGATTGACCAGGCGCGCGTCAGACGATGGCGGGGCCCGGGTCTCGCTGCCGTCAGTCTGGAGCGATGTCCAGCCAGAGCGTCCACTGCCCGTCCGCCGCCTGCAGCTGCAGGTCCGCCCCCCGCTCGACCACCTCGCTGCGCAGCCCGAACAGCGCCCCACCCGGCTCGATCAACGTGGCTGCCTGCAGCCGCCGGGGCGCGGGGAAGCTGATCACCAGCCGCCACTGGCGGTCTTGCCACTGACCGCGGACCGTCAGCAGCGGAAAACTGCCGGCACTCTCCACCGCCCATGCCAAAGCCTGATCAAGCACCGACTGAAAACAGCCACCGACGCGCCGGTCCGCACGGAAACTGGGCAAGTCCTCGGACTGAATCTGCACCCCATTCTGCTGAATCTCGCCAGCATGGACCTGTGCCCATTCGCTCAGCAGCTCGCCGAAAGGCAGCATCACGCGCTCGGCATCCTGGCTTGAACCCACTTCGCGCTCCAGGCCATCCAGCTTCTCGCGCAAGGTCTTCGCCTGTGCAATGGCCTGGGCGGCGGTCTGGCGCTCGGCCTCGCCCATCGAAGCGCCATGACGGCGGACGATCAGCTGCAGGCTGCCGACGATGCCACGCAACGGTTCCTTCAGATCATGGCTGGCCATCCAGGCCATCTCCTGCAGGCGCCGATTGCTCAGGCGCAGATGCTGCAGATTACGCTCCAGCGCGCGCTCTGCCTCAATGCGTGCGGTCAGATCCTGTACCTGCGCCATGACCTGTGCCTCGCCCTCCGCCGCAACGGCCGCAAACATCACACGCAGGTGCGCGGGACGACCGCGTCGGTCGAGGGTCAACGCGACTTCCGGAGATGGCTCGGCTCGCGCGGCCTGCAATGCACTGCGCAGCACGTCATGGCCTTCCGCCGACGCGAACAGGGCGAGAAAATCGGCCCGCTCAAGCTCGCTGCTCCAGCGCCCGACGATGTCCGCAAAGGCCCGGTTGGAGTCCACGATGCGCCCCTGCATATCAAGCAACACCTTGCCGATGGGCGCGTCGTGAAAGGCGCTGCGAAACCGGGCCTCACGCTCCGCCAGCAAGGCATTGGCACGGACTTCATCGGTCACGTCGCGCGCCGAGAACACAATGCGCTGGGTGTACGCATCTTCCGGAACGGCGACACCACTCAATTCGAGCACATGCCACTGCGGCGGCCGTCCGGCACGCAGCTGAATGCGCTGATGCCGAGCATCATCGGCGAGGCAAGACGTCAACCAGTGCCGACATTGTGAGCGGTCATCGGGATGCACCTGATCCACCCAGTAGCGGCCGCGCAGGCGTTCTGGTGCCAGTCCCAGAACCCGGCGCACGGCCGGACTGATCGTCACAATCTGACCGCCAGCCGTGAGCACGCCCAGGATGTCCTGCGCGTTTTCTACCAGCGCGCGATAAAGCGGCTGCACCTCGAACTGTTCCATCCGCCGCATTATCGACCGACAACGCATCTGTCACAATTCTGCGCCACAATCCCCCGCGTTTGTGACCAAATCTCGACAATTTCATGAAAGTTACTGTGATCGGCACCGGCTACGTGGGACTCACGACGGGCCTGACCCTCGCGGCCGTGGGCCATACCGTCGTTGGCGTTGACAAGGACCCGCGCAAGCTGGCCATGCTCGCAGCCGGGCGCAGCCCCATTCATGAAGAGGGGATGGATGAGTTGCTGGCGCTGGTCAAAGCGCGCGTACGCTTCACCGATGACCCCGCGACGGCCGTGGCCGATTCGGATGTGGTGATGATCGCTGTCGGCACACCGCCCAAACCCAACGGTGAGGCGGACACTACGTATGTCGAAGCCGCGGCACGTGAGGTGGCCGAGGCCCTGCCCGCCGGCAGCACCACGGTAGTGGTGGTCAAGTCGACCGTCCCCATCGGCACCAATAAACGCGTCACCCACCTGATGCATAAGGTGCTGCGCGAGCGCGGTGTGGAGGCGACCGTGCATCTCACCTCCAACCCGGAATTTCTGCGCGAAGGCCGCGCGCTGGCGGACAGCTTTTACCCAGACCGGATCGTTCTCGGCACATTGTCTACCGATGCCGAGGACCGTCTGTATCGGCTCTACAAGCCGCTGCTCGAGCAGAGCTTCCCGGCGCCGCAATTCCTGCCCCGCGCCGACAACCTGCCACGACCAAACCTGATTACGACCACGCCGACATCAGCAGAAATCTCCAAATACGCCTCCAATGCGTTTCTGGCGACCAAAATCAGCTTCATCAATGAGATGGCCGGCCTGTGCGAGCGCGTCGGCGCCGACATCGTGCAGGTCAGCCGCGTGATGGGTCTGGACCACCGTATTGGTCCGCATTTCCTGAATGCCGGGATCGGCTGGGGCGGCTCGTGTTTTCCCAAGGACACCACCGCCCTGCAAGCCGTGGCCGGCGAATACGGTTACGACCTGCCGATCATCGAAGCAGCGCGGCAGGTCAATATTCGTCAGCGTCAGGCCATTCTCGACAAGTTGCAGGATGAACTGAAGGTCTTGCGTGGCCAGGTCATTGGCGTGCTCGGGCTGGCCTTCAAGCCCGGCACGGATGACATCCGCGACTCTGCCGCGATTGCGCTCTGTCAGCTGTTGCTGGAACGTGGTGCCAGCATTCGCGCAACGGACCCGATTGCGCTCGACAACGCACGCGCCGAATTTGCTGATGTCGATGGCATCGAGTTTGTTGACGACCCCTACGCTGCGGCCGCCAACTGCGATGCGCTGCTGCTGGCCACCGAGTGGCCGGAGTACGCGGAGCTGGATCTGGCCCGCCTGGCGGCGGCAATGGAGCAGCCCGTGCTGATTGACGGCCGCAACATGTACGACGCGGACGCAGCACGCCAGGCCGGTTGGCGCTACCGTGGGGTTGGTCACAACTAAAGCCTGCCCATGCCTCATGACGTCAATTTGCGCGCCGCGACCGGCGACGATGCCAAAGACCTGCTGCGTCTGATTCGTGAGCTGGCCGCCTACGAGCGCATGAGCGATGCCGTGCGCGCGACGGCGGACGACCTTCGCGCCACCCTGTTCGGCGCGCATCCCGCCGCCGAGGTCATCATCGCCGACACCCGCGAGCAGCCCGCCGTGGGATTCGCGCTGTTTTTCCCGCGCTACTCGACCTTTCTCGGGCAGTCCGGGCTGTGGCTGGAAGATCTCTACGTCCAACCGGACTTCCGCGGCCGGGGCATCGGCAAAGCGCTGTTTCTGTCCGTGGCCGGCCTGGCCCATGCCCGCCGGTGCGGCCGTCTGGAGTGGAACGTGCTCGACTGGAATGCACCATCGATCGCTTTCTACCGGAGCATGGGCGCTCGCCCGGAAGACGAATGGACCACCTGGCGACTGACGGCGACCGGGCTGGCGGCTCTGGCCAGCCGCTCGCACTGATACCCCCCGTGCCGGCACAGACGCGCACCCCGTGAACCGCGGACTGGCGGCTACCATTGCGGCCTTTGGCCTGTGGGGTCTGGTGCCGCTGTACTGGAAACAGCTGGCGGCCGTTCCTGCGACCGAAATCATGGCCCACCGGCTGATCTGGTGTCTGGTCTTTGTCTGGATTTGGCTGGCGCTTCGCGAACGCGGGTCCTGGTGGCGACCGTTGCTGGCGGATCGACGCACCCGCTACGGCCTGCTCGCCAGCGGCGCACTGATTGGCGGCAACTGGTGGCTGTACATCTGGTCGGTCAACAACAATCACGTCGTCGAAGCCAGCCTTGGATACTTCATCAATCCGCTGGTGAACATCGCGTTGGGTACGCTGTTACTCAAGGAGCAGCTCAACCGCTGGCAGTGGCTGTCGATTGCCCTGGCTGCAGTCGGTGTCGCCTGGCTCACGGTCGACTATGGCCGACCGCCCTGGATTGCACTGACCCTGGCCTTCAGCTTCGGCGCCTACGGCTTGCTGCGCAAGACCAGCGCCGTGGGGTCGGTGCAGGGACTGGGCCTGGAAACCGCCCTGCTGTTTCCCGTGGCCCTGGCCACCATCGCGATGATCGGCTGGCAGGGCGAACTGCAGTTCGGCCGCGTCAGCCCGTTGGAAAACAGCCTGCTGATTCTGGGCGGGGCGGTCACCGCCATTCCGCTGATCCTGTTCGCCTACGGCGCCCGGCTCATCCCCTACTCCACCGTCGGCATCGTTCAGTATTTGGGCCCCACGCTGCAGTTGCTGATCGGCGTGGGCATTTACCACGAACCCTTCGGCAGCCAGCGTATGATCGGCTTCAGCATCATCTGGGTCGCGCTGGCGATCTATGCCGCCAACGGGCTGCTGCGCCTGCGCCGCGATCGCCAGCAGCGCCGCCGCCTGTTAATGGCCGGGCCGGTCGCCGCGGCCCCGGCCGCCCCGCTGGCGGACATCGGCGAGCCGCCATCCCGCCGACCCGACTGACGCCCACGGCCGCCGGTTACGAAGCGGCCTCGGCCCCTGATGATGTCGCCCGCTCTGCTGACTCGTCGATGGCTCCCAGATGGCCCAGCACGCGCCGTAACTGCCAGCCCACCACGCTGACCAGCAGCAGATTCAACACCGCCACCAGCGCGAACAGCTGCGGAATCTGCCAGCCGCTGCCGAGCAGCACACCGGCCACGACGGCGGAGATCACCATGAACAGTGCGTTGAGGATATTCACCCCGGCAATCACCCGCGAGCGAGACGCCTCCGGCGCACGTCGCTGAATCAGCGCAAACAGCGGCACGATGTACAGCCCGCCGCTGATGCCCAAGCCGATCACCCCCGCCAGGATGATGCCGCCGCCGTGGCTCCAGAAGGCACCGAAGCCGCGCAGCGCAGCCGCCGCCTCAGGCGGCGGCACATTCATCACCAGGAGCGGCAGCAGCAGGCCAAACCCGGTCATGCCCGCTCCGCCCAGCAGCGCCACCCGGGGAACGATGCGCCGGCGCGACAGCCGCTCGACCAGCAGCGAGCCCACCCCGATACCCAGCGAAAACGCGGTCAGCAGAGCCGTCACCACGCGCTCGTCAGCATATAAATCCAGGCGCGTGAAGTTCGGGATCTGGGTCAGCAGGGTCGCGCCGAAGAACCAGAACCAGCTGATCGCCACGGCCGTGAGCAGCTGGATACGCTCGCCCAGCAAATGGCGCACGTTGGCCAGGCTGCTGGTGACAATGTTCCAGCGAATCTGCAGATGCGGGTCAGCCGGCCGGGCAACGGGGATCCCGCGGCTGGCCAGCCAGCCCGCCATGGCCAGCACGACCACGGTCAATGCCACCCACGCCGGGCCCTGCCCATCGACGGCGATCAGCAGGCCGCCGAGCAACGTCCCGAGCAGTATCGCCAGAAAGGTCCCCATGCCCACCAGGCCATTCCCCCCGACCAGCTCATCGCGGTGCAGATGTTGCGGCAGAATCGCGTACTTGACCGGCCCGAACAGGCTGGACTGCGCCCCCATCAGGAACAACAACCCGATCAGGGCGTAGGCGGACTTCATCATCAGGGCGACGGCCGCGAGCAGCATGATGGCGATTTCAGCGAGCTTGATGCGACGCATCAGCCAGGCCTTGTCGTACTTGTCTGCAATCTGCCCGGCGGTAGCGGAAAACAGCAGAAACGGCAGGATGAACAGCCCCGCCGCCGCGTTGATCATCACATGCCCTTCGGAGCCGGCCGCCGAGCCCAGCTCGTAGGCGATCAGGATAATCAGGGCATTTTTGTAGACGTTATCGTTGAACGCACCGAGGAACTGCGTCCAGAAAAACGGGCCGAAGCGACGCTCTCGGAGCAGTCGGAAAGGGTTCATGGCGTCATCTCAATACACGTCCCGCGATAATGCCATGCGTACCCACGCTGCAAGATGAACCCGACCATGGCTACCACGCTCCGCATATATCAGGTGGATGCCTTCAGCTCCGCGCTCTTCGCCGGCAACCCGGCAGCGGTAGTGTTGCTGGAGACGGCTTTACCCGATGCCGTGATGCAACAGATCGCCGCCGAGAACAATCTTTCGGAAACGGCCTTCCTGTGCCCCGCAAGTACAGCCGCGCGCGCCGAGGCGGATTTCTCGCTGCGCTGGTTTACGCCGACCCATGAGGTTGCGCTGTGCGGCCACGCCACTCTGGCCAGCGCCTGGGTGCTGATGAATGCCGGGCTATGGCCCCAACCGACCGTGCGCTTTGCTACCCGAAGCGGGATTCTGGAAGCGCATCACGCCGGCGACGACATCCGCATCGACCTCCCCGCCCGCGATTCCACGCCGGATACGCCCCCGGAAGAACTGCGGCAGGGCTTAGGCCAACCACCGCGTTCCGTACGCAGCGGAGCCAACTGGATAGCGATCTATGATGACGAGGAGACCGTTCGCGCACTGCGTCCGGACTTCGCCGCGCTGGCCCGATTACATCCCCGCGGCGTGATCGTGACCGCCCCGGGGCGCGATAGTGACATCGTCAGCCGCTACTTCGTCCCCTCCTTCGGCATCGACGAAGACCCGGTCACCGGCTCCGCCCATTGCGACCTGGCGCCCTTCTGGTGTGCGCACTTTGGCCGCGACGCTCTCAGCGCACGGCAATTATCGTCACGGGGCGGCGCGCTCACCTTGCGCTGGGACCGCGATTCCGGACGCGTTCATCTGGAGGGCCAGTGTGCGCTCTATCTCAGTGGCTGGATCCATCTGCCTGAAACAGCTGCACGCTGAACCAGTCACGCGCATCGGTCCAGGTCGCACGCGACCTCCAGCCGGCCCGGGCGGCGAGCTGCTGGAACTCGGCAATGGCGTACTTGCAGGAAAACTCGGTGCGGATACTTTCGCCATCGGCGAATTCACGCACCGTCCCATCACCGAGGTTGACCCGCTGCGGGTCCTGCGCGCGCAGCCACATTTGCACCTGCCCGGTGGCATCGTCATAGGGGGCGTCGTGTGCCCAGTTCTCGGGCAGGAAGTCGCTGCCAATGCGCCGGTTGATGTGGCG
>JBDNBC010000333.1:0-12472 GCA_039768115.1 Oceanococcaceae bacterium | reverse complement strand
CGTGACCATCGACTCCAGACGATTGCGCTCGCGCTCCAGGGCCCGGTTGCTTTCCTCGCGGGAGCGCATGGCGACCGCCAGCCGGTGCGTCGAGTCGTGAGCATAGGAAAACATCACGGCCATGCCCGCAGCATTCAGCAGCGAGCCCCACAGAAAATAACCGACGGCGAAGTCAATACGCTGCTGCACGTAGCTAACCACTGCCGCCGCGTAGAGACCGCAGAGCAGGCCAAAGAACAACATCACCACCCACCAGACCAGCGCCCGGTCGTTCGCATGCGCGGGCTCGCGCAGGCGCCATAGCGCGACCAGGTTTACGAAGCCCAGGACCGCTGTCACGGCAATCGCGAAAAGGTAATCGGTAGTCATCCCACAGGCACTGTAGCCGAGCCGGCGCGGCGAATAAACCGGGGCAGCGTGATCTCGAACACGGTGCCCTGACCCAGCCGGCTGTGCACGCGAATCGTGCCAAGCAGATGCTGGTTGATCAGGTTGTAGACCAGATGCATGCCAAGCCCGCTGCCTCCCTGACCGCGGCGGGTGGTGAAAAAGGGCTCAAAGACCTGCCGCCGAACCTCCTCGGACATCCCCACGCCGTCATCGGCGATACGCAGCCGCGTCCCGACCGCCGTGGCCTCGCCGCTGATGGTGATATGGCCCTGGGCGTCCGGATCCGGAAAGGCATGGGTCAGGGCATTCAGCACAATGTTGGTCAGCACCTGCGCGACCGTGCCGGGGTAGGTATGCAGCATCAGGCCGGGGGGAATCTGGGCCTGCAAGGTGATGGCACGACGCTTGAGTTGCGGCTCGAGGCTGCGCAGGATTTGCTCCACATAAGCCTGCAGATCAATTTCCTGCGCGACATCATCGGTGCGGTCGACAGCGACGCGCTTGAAGCTGGCCACCAGATCCGCCGCCCGACCAAGCTGCTCCTGCGTCAGCGCGGCCAGCCGGGCAATACCATCCAGTGACGCATGTGCCTGCGCGCGCTGCTCGGCCGGCAGGCGGTCGGCCTGCGCCCGCAGGTCGGCGACATCCTCGCCGAGCTGGCTGACGGCGGTGATGCACACGCCGAGCGGGTTGTTGACTTCATGGGCCACGCCCGCCACCAGCATGCCCAGCGAGGCCATTTTTTCCGCCTCAATCAGCTGATCCTGGGCTTGGCGTACCTCATCCAATGCTTCCTTGGCTGCCAGATGGGCCACGCGCTGCTGCTCGATCGCACGGGCGCGCTCGATAATCTCTGCTTCGAGCCGCTTGGTGGTCGCATCCATGGCCAGCTGCCGACGCTGAATTTCGTCGAGCATGGCGTTGAAATCCTCGGCCAGGCTGCTGATTTCATCATGGCGACCCGTGATCTCCAGGCGCGCTGAATAGTCGGCAGAGTGGGTTGCTGATCGCACCAGCCACGCCAGATCAGACAGCGGCTCGACGATCTCTCGTTCAATGCGCCGCGCGCCGCTGACACCCAGGGATAGCGCCGCCAGCAGGCACAGCAGCATGGTGCCAAGCTGAAGCAACATGCGCGCGAGGATGTCGCGCTTGTCGCGCATCAGCACCAGGCGCCCGATAGCCTCGCCGCCTATCGTGACCGGCACGCTAGCCACGAAGGTCGGCCCCTCTTCGAACTGTTCTTGCTCGGCATCGATCGCGGTCGGGGGAGGGGGGCATGGCACGTCCCTTTGATAACGGGCGAACAGCACCGGCTCACCTGCGGGAGCCCGGTTGTAGAGACAGGCTTGCAGAATTCGCGGCGTTTCTCGCAAATTGGCTAGCGTGTCCTCTGCCAGCGTCTGGTCGTTGAGTGCCAGTGCCGAAACGCTACTTGCCGCTATCAGGCCGGTTGTGGCGCGGAACTGGTCCATCACCTGACCGCGGTTCACGGTGTAATCGAACACCACCGATACCATGGCCACGATGATGACCAGCAGCGCCATGTATACCCGCAGCAGGTACTGCAGCCGCTGCGCCAGTGTCCGCGTGGCGCTCAGGACAGATACTCGGCCGGGGCCGACCGGACCCGCAGCGCCACCCAAGACGTCATGCCCGGGCCTCTATGATCGGAGCGCCGAAGCGGAGAATCATGCCGTCAGGCGGCGCGCCACAACTGCGTTCAACGGTCGGATGCACCCAGCGCCTGCCGGGCGGCTTCCACCGTGGGGTGCAGAGGAATGCGTCGGTCCACCTTGAGGAAACGGATCATCTCTTCCGGCTGACCTTGCAGGCCCACCAATGCGAAAGGCCGTTGGCGCGCACTGGCTTGCTTGAACAGATAGACCAGAAGGCCGATCCCGCTGGAGTCCAGCATGGTCAAGCCACTACCCTCGACAACGGCGATGTCGTATTCCTGCTGCAGTGCCTGCTCGGCACTTTCGCGCAGGGTCTGGACCTCAAAGGCATCCAGTTCGCCCTCCATGCGGAGAACGAGAACAGCATTGCGCAGATCAACTTGCAAAGGCATGACAGAACATCAGCATTCCAGAGACCTCGCGATGGTACGCGACCCCATGGGCGGGAGGTAGCCGTCGCGCCGTGTCGCAGATTCGTGCGACAGCGTTGTGACCGGCCTGGGATTCGTCGATACTTTGACGGTGCGATCACGTCATGACGGAAAATGCGGCGTTTGCCCTTCTTTCGTCGTTCCCGCCGCAGCCGAGCGCTTCATGAGCCTGAACCCAACCACTCGCGATATCGACTACCTGCACTCGCATGCCCGCCGCCCGCGGGCCGAGGCGATTCTGCAGGCCTTTGCCGAAGTGCTGACCGCGCATGTCGATGCCGAGGAGCTATACCCGCTGGCGAACATGGCCGGGGAGCAGGTCGCCCGCGAAACCCCGCTGGGGCCCTGCGATACCGTTGCCGGTTTTCGCGACCAACTGGCGCTGGCCTTTCAATACCGTGACTGGGGCTGGACTGACGTCGAGGCGGAGGCGGACGGGGTCTTGATCACACTGGGTGCGGTACCGCTGACACACCTGTTCGGTGAAGGCGCGCACTGGGCAGTCGGGTTCTTTGAAGGCCTGCTGGGCTGCTGGTTGCGTGATTTGGGGGCCGGAGAGGCACTGGAACTGCGCCATGTCGCGCACGACGAGGATCCAGACAACGTGCTGCGCTTCCGTCTGGCGCATTCGCGCAACTTTGACGCGTGACGGCCGCGTTACACTAACGCGCTAACAGGGGATGTTCCATGGCCAATAACCGCTCACGAGACGATGTTGACGTGATGCTCCGCTCGCTGGGGCTGGTCGACTTTGACTATGTGGATGAGCGTCCCAGCGACGCGCCATGGCGACCGCAGGACGGCAAGTCCGCTCATGGCCCGACGGGGTCGGCCGCAGAGGACTCTGCCGAAAAAACCAAAGCCTCCACACCACCGCCGGCTCCGGCATTTCCGCGCCGAACCGCCCCGGCCGCTCCCACGAAACCCGCCTCTGCCACCCTTCGGCCGCGGACACCACTGGCGTCGCCCGCTCGGCCCTCCGGCGACGAAACCGCTACCGATGACATGCCTTTGAGCACGGTTTTTTCCCGGCTGGAAGGCGCGCACGAGCGGAACAAACCCAAACTGCGGCTCAACCTCGGAGCCAAGCGCACCGGAGCTGATGGCAGGGGCCACATGTCGGACCAGGCCTCCGGCGACCTGAAAGCGCTGTTCGCCCGCGCCGAATCGGCCGGCACGGCTCCGGCGCGTCGGTTTCTGCCGACGCGCAAACGCTGATCTGTCCGTGGGCCGTGGCCTGCGGATGGCGGTCATGATTCCGCCGTCGTCATGATGCTGCGCCCACGTCTTCCCGTGGCGCTCTCGGGCCTGTTGCTGCTGGTCACAGCGGTGCCGCTGATCATGATGGAGCTGAGCCTGCGCGGCCAGATTCTGTTCGGTGTGGGCTGTGTCGGTTTGGGCCTGATCCTCAACCGGCGCAAAAACTCGCCCGCGATCACCTACGCCCTGATGGCGCTGTCGGTCCTGATCACGGTGCGCTACCTGACCTGGCGTGCCACCGAAACTCTGCCCCTTGGATCGGCCTTTGACTGGGTTGATAAAGGCTTGGCCATCGGTCTACTGCTGGCCGAGTTCTACGCGCTCGTCATCCTGCTGTTTGGCTATTTCCAGGTGCTTCAGCCGCGCAAGCGCAAACCCGTACGTCTCCCCAAAGATCGTGGGCTGTGGCCGACCGTGGATGTTTACATCCCGTCCTACAACGAACCGCTGGATGTGGTGCGACCCACCGTGCTGGCCGCCCTGAAACTCGACTGGCCCGAAGACAAGCTGCGCGTATACGTGCTGGATGATGGCCGCCGGGAGGAGTTCGGGGCCTTCTGCGCCGAGGTCGGCGCCACGCACATTACCCGCGATAACAACCGCCACGCCAAGGCCGGCAACATCAATCAGGCGATGGTGAAGACGTCGGGCGAGATCATCGCCATCTTTGACTGTGATCACATTCCCACGCGCTCATTTCTGCAGCTCACCGTCGGCACCATGGTCGACGACCCCGAGGTGGCGCTGGTACAGACCCCGCACCACTTCTTCTCGCCGGACCCCTTCGAGCGCAACCTGGGCCTGTTCCGCAAGGTGCCCAACGAGGGCGAGCTGTTCTACGGCCTGCTGCAGGACGGCAACGATTACTGGAATGCGACCTTCTTCTGCGGCTCCTGTGCCCTGCTGCGCCGTACTGCGCTGGAAGAGGTGGGCGGGATCGCGGTGGAGACTGTCACTGAGGACGCACACACCTCGCTGAAAATGCATGCCCGGGGCTGGAAAACCGCCTACATCAACATTCCTCAGGCGGCCGGCCTGGCCACCGAATCCCTGTCGGCGCATGTCGGACAGCGCATTCGCTGGGCCCGCGGGATGGCGCAGATTTTCCGCGTCGACAACCCGTTTTTCATGAAGGGCCTGAAGTGGGGCCAACGCATCTGCTACGCCAATGCGATGCTGCATTTCTTTTACGGCATCCCGCGTATCGTGTTCCTGACGGCGCCGCTGGCCTATCTGTTCTTCGACGCCAAAATCATTGCTGCGCAGGGCTCGCTGATTGCCGCCTATGCCTTGCCGCACCTGTTCCTGGCCATCCTGACCAACTCTCGAATCCAGGGCGCCTACCGCCACAGCTTCTGGGCGGAGGTCTACGAAACCGTGCTGGCGGCGTTCATCATCGTGCCCACGACACTGGCGGTGGTGAACCCCAAACTCGGCAAGTTCAATGTCACCGCTAAGGGCGGCATCGTTGACCGCGACTACTTCGACGGCGAAATCGCCAAGCCCTATATCGTGCTGTTCCTGCTGAATCTGCTGGGCATCGTCGTGGGGCTGTTCCGACTCAACCTGCCCGAAGCCGCCACCGAGACGCTGTTGCTGAACATGGCCTGGACGACCTACAACCTGCTGATTCTGGGGGCCGCCATCCGCGTCGCCGCCGAGGCGCAGCAGCGTCGACATTTCGTGCGCGTGGACATGCAGGTACCGATGTTCTTGCGCCGTCGCGCCGGCAGTGCCGATGGCGACGACTCGGATTATGAAGTGGCCGAAACCAAGGACATGTCCTATGGCGGCATTGGCTTCGTGCCCCTGGGCCTGGTCCCCATCCATCCCGGCGATACCGTGGACATTGCCCTATTGCCCGAGCGACGCCTGGTGTGGCTGCCGGCGGTGGTCAAGCGCGTGGACGACAACCGTGCATCAGTGGAGTTCGAGACCTTGAGCATCGAACAGCAGAGTTATCTGGTCTACGTTCTGTATGGTCGGGCCGATGCGTGGCTGGCCTGGCGCAAAAAAGAAACCCGTGACCGCCCGTTGCGGGCGCTCGCCCATGTGGCCGCGTATGGTGCGCAGGGCGCACGAATGGCCTTTCAGTTGCTGCGCGCCCCGTCCCGCAAGGCCGCCAGCCATGGATAGATACATGCGAATAGTCCGAACCGGCGTTCCCCTGTTGCTCGGCGCCGCTCTTGGCGTTGTCCCCGCTCTCGTCGCAGCACAGCTTCCGCTGACGGCGGTTAACGGGGGCATGGCCGGGCAAAATGGCGCCGGCCCCACGCCGGTGGCCTATGCAAGCTCCCGTGCCGGCGAACGAACAATTCTTCTGCGCGACATGGGCGAGAGCACCGCGCTGCGCCTGCGCCATGCCAACGCCCAGTACTCGGTGCCGTTCTCGGTCCGCCAGGACCAGTACGCTACCGCCGCCACGCTGCGCTATCGATTCGCGTTTTCGCCACAGATCAATGCCCTTCGCAGCCAGCTGAACGTTTATATCAACGACGAGATCGTTGATTCGCTTCGCCTCGCCGGGCGGGATCACAACGGCTCGTCACACACGCTGACCATCGATCCGGCTCTGCTCGTGGTCTACAACCAGCTGCGGTTTGAATTGCTCGCGGATGAATCACTCGATGGGTCGGCTGCCGACGCCTGCCGGGACCCGATGAGCAGCAAGATCTGGCTTGAGATCAGCAACTCCAGTGCGCTAACGCTACAGCTTGAAAGCCTGCCCGTGGCGCCGGATTTAGCCCGGCTGCCCTCGCCGTTCATGGATGTTGCCGACAGCCGCCGGGTGCGCGTACCGATGGTGTTGCCGCGCAACCCCAGTGCGACGACCGTGCGTGCAGCCGCCACGCTGGCGTCATGGCTGGGTGCCGAAGCCGACTACCGCGGAGCCGAGTTCCCGGTGCAGTTCGAGCAGCTGCCCGCAACGGGTCATGCCATCGTTCTGCGCGAAGGCCTCGGCGCCGAGGACCAGACCAATGCGTCACGGGCTCGCGTCCGTCTCGACCGTCATCCGCAGGATCCTGCCGGGCAGGTTCTGACGCTCTCGGGCCGCAGCGCCGACGATCTGTTACGCGCCGCCCAGGCGCTGTCGTACAGCTACGGCAGCCTGAGCGGACGTGAAGCGGCCTTCTCCGAGTTCACCACGCCGTCACCGCGAGCCGCTTACGACGCCCCGAACTGGCTACGTATGCGCGCCGAGGTCCCGCTGGTGGATGTCCTGCCCGACGTGCTGTCGGCGCGCGGGCTGAACAGCGGTCCGCTGAGTGCCGAATTCCGGCTGCCGCCGGATCTGCACTTCTTCGGCAACCAGGCGCCGCGCCTGCATTTTGGTTACCGCAGCTCGGTGACAGCCGCGGAAACATCCTCGTTGAGCGTGCTGCTCAACGGGCAGTTTGCTGACCAGACATTGCTGACCCGACAAGCCGACGGCCGCTCCACGCCTGAAGTTTTTTCGCTGCCGGCGCCACAGGTGACGCACCGGAACCGCCTGGACTGGCAGTTCAATTTTGTGCGCAACACGTCCCAGTCCTGTGAGGCGTACTCGTCGGACGAGTGGGAAGGCTCCATTGATCGCGATGCTCGCCTGGTCTTCCCGCGTCACGCCCACTACGCGGTCATGCCGGAGCTGTCGTTGCTGCGCAATGGGGCTTTCCCGTTCTCGCGGCAACCCGATGGGCGCGACACGGCTCTTGTCATACGCCCGAACGCCGGCGCCGACGAACTCTCCGCACTGCTGACGCTGGCAGGCTATCTGGGCCGCGAGACCGGGCTGCCGCAGTGGCATGCGGAAGTGTATGTCGACAGCCCGAACGTGCTCGATAGCGACCGCGACTTACTGGTCGTCGGACCGCTCGGCGAGTTGGCCCTGATGGAGAACCTGCGCAACACCCTGCCGCTGGCCCGGGTTGACGGACAACTGGCGCTACGCCGGCCCACGATCCGTGAGCAGATACAGGCCTATTTCGACGAGCGCGATCTGGCATCGGCCGCTGCGGTGGCCGGTCAGGTGTTGCTGGCCAGTGGGTCGCGCCTGGCTGCGTTCATGAGCGTGCAGTCGCCGGTGCACTCCCAGCGCACCCTGGTGTTTCTGACCGGACCAGACACGGCCACCCTGCCCGACGCCGCATTGTCTCTCCTGGACCCCGGTCGCTCACAGTTCATCGGTGGCGACCTGACCCTGGTCAACGCGGGACGGGTAACCAGTTACAGCCTCGGCCCCCGTTATGCGGTCGGCAGGCTGCCGCTGGATCAGCGTGTGCTGCGCTGGTTTGAGCAGCGGCCATACATGATCGTGCCGCTGTTGCTTCTGGCCATGCTGGCCTTCGTAATGATGGTGCGTCTGGGCTTACGTCATCGAGCCCGTGGCTGAACTCGCGCTGCGACGCATGGCGTGGGCCGGGCTCCTCCGTGCCGCCACGATGCTCATGGGCGCTCTCCTGGCACTCCCGGCGTTCGCTGAGGACTGGCCACACTGGTCGGCCTTCAAATCCGGCTTCATCAGCAATGATGGGCGCGTTGTCGACTGGCAGGAGCAATCGCGCACGGTCTCCGAAGGCCAGGCGTATGCCCTGTTCTTCGCGCTGGTCGCCGGCGACCGCGAGACCTTCGCCCGCCTGCTGACGTGGACCCGCAACAACCTGTCCGGAGGCGACATGGGCGCGACCGGGCTGGCCTGGCTATGGGGCCATGATCCGGAGACCGACACCTGGGGCGTGCGCGACAGCAATCCCGCCAGCGACGCCGACATGTTCGTGGCCTATGCCCTGCTGGAAGCCGGCCGCCTGTGGAATCAGGCCGACTACCGCGTCGAGGGCCGGGCGGTTCTGGAGCGCATCGAGCGCACCTTCCTGCGCCGCATCGGTGACACCGCCGTCTTGCAGCCCGGCCTGCGCGGGTTTAATCATGCCGACGGCCTGCGCACCAACCCCAGCTATCTCCCACCGTTCCAGTTGCGCCGCTTCGCCAGCCAAAACAACAACCCGTTCTGGTCCGAGCTACTCACGGAACGACTCGCCCTGCTTCGGCAGGCCGCCCCGCGGGCCCTGCCCCCGGACTGGGTGTTGGCGACCGAGCGCGGCTACCGGCCGGACCCGCTACAGGGAACCCTGGGGTCATATGACGCGATTCGGGTGTATTTGTGGGAAGGAATGGAATCGAGCATCGGCCGATCCCACCCGCTGCGCGCGGTACTGGACCGGGTGAGCGAAGTCGGGTATGTGCCTGAACAGTGGGATGTAGCCACCGGCTGGCATACCGGCGAAGGCCCCCCGGGCTTTCAGTTGTGCCTTGCGGTATTTGCCGAGCGCGCCGGCGAGCCCGCTCTGGCCCGGCGGCTCGAATCCCGCGTGCAACCGCTGTGGCAGGGTGGTCTGGTCGGCCGGCCGGCACGCTACTACGATCAGGTGCTCGCGCTGTTTGCCCGGGGGTACCGCGAGGGCCGCTTTCGGTTTGATTCCCAGGGGCGTCTGCGCCTTTCTTCCCCGGCATCGCCATGACTCCTACATCTTTTCGTTATCGCTTTCTCGCCACCGCTCTGCTTCTCGGAAGCCTGAGCCTGACGCCGGCCGTGAGCCTCGCGCAGGACAGCGCGACCGCGCCGCTGATGGAGCAGGCCCGTCAGCTGGAAGAGCGTGGCCGGGACGACCTCGCGTTGCGGACCTGGGAACGGGTGCTGGCTCTCGAGCCGGACAACACGCAAGCGCTTGAGCGGCTCATCGTGCTCTACAGTCGCGCCGGTGACAGTGCCCGCGCCAGTCAACTGCGCGAGCGCCTGATGCGTGCGGCGCCGGATAGCACCTTCCTGCGCGACCTGCGCATCACGCAGACGCGCGATCAAGAACAACGCGAGCTGCTGGCGCGAGCGCGTGCCGCGGGACGCGAACAGAACTTCGCCCAGGCGGCGGATGATTACGCGCGTTATCAGGAACTCGGCCCCGTCGCCCGGGAGGTGGCAATCGAGGTCTATGAGGGCATGGCCGGCAGCGACCGTCATCTGGCCACGGCTCTGCAGGGCCTGAAACAGCTGATCGCGGACGATGCCAGCAACCCGAGCGCGCGTCTGGCACTGGCCCGGGTGCAGTCCTATCGTCCGGCCACGCGCCGCGGCGCCATCGATACGCTGTTTGCGCTGGTCGACGACCCCGCCGTGGGCACCCAGGCGCGTAAGGACTTGCGCCAGGCGCTGGTCTGGCTTGAAGCGGGGCCCGGCGATCGCCCGCGGATTCAGCGCTACCTGCAGCAGATCGACGGCGGTGATGACGCCGTCCGCGCCAAGCTGCAGACTCTTGACCGACAGGCCAGTAACCAGCAAGTGGCGCGGATCCAGGCCGAAGCAGATGCGGGCTATGCCCATCTGGACGATGACGATGTTGCCGCAGCGCGCGAGGTGTTCGAAGCGCTCCGCGAGCAACATCCCCGTTCGGGAGTCCCGCTCGCCGGGCTGGGTGTGGTGGCGCTTCGTGAAGACGACCCGCAGGAGGCCCTGCGCTTGCTCGAGCGGGCCAATACGCTGAGCCCCGCGCAGGCTGCCGGCTGGCGACCTGCATTCCGCAGCGCACGATTTTTTGCCACCTTCCAGCGCGCCGAGGCCCTGCGCACCGCGGGGGATACGCAAGCGGCCCTGGCTAGCTATCGCGCGGCGTTTGCCGACCCGCCAGCGGCACTGGACCCGGCCCTGCGGGTGTCCTATGCCGACATGCTGCGGCAGGCCGGCGCCCGCCGCGAGGCCGAGCAGCAGCTACGGCAGGCTCTGAACGACGAACCCGGACAACGCGATGCGCGACGGCTGCTGGCCACGCTGCTGCTGGAGGAGGATCGTATTGACGAGGCGGACGCTCTGGCCGCCGGCGATATCAGCATTGCGGCGCTGGTGCGTCCGGCCCAGGCGCAGCAACTGCGCGAACAGGCCCAGCGCCAATTCGACGAAGGCCGGCTGGACGCGGCCGCTGCGCTGCTCAGTGACGCCGTCACGCTCGCTCCGCAGGACCCGTGGCCGCGGCTGGATCTGGCCCGCGTATATCGCGCCCAGGGGCGGCCGGATGACGCCCTGATGCTGCTGCAGTCGCTGCAGCGCACCCTTCCCGACAACCTCGACGTACGCAAGGCGCTGGCGTATCACTACGCCGAAGAGCAGGATTGGGCGGCTACGCTTGACGCTCTGGAAAGCATCCCGCCGCGCGCACGCGATGCGGCACTGACGGATGTGCAGAAACGCAGCTGGGTTCAGTACCAGCTGCAACGCGCGGAACAGGCGGCACAGCATGGCGAGTGGGCCATCGCAGATCAGGCCATGTCTTCGGTCGCGCGTGCGGTGGGCAATGACACCGCCTACTTCGCTGATCTGGCGCGCGGCTGGGCAGCGCTGGGTGACAACGCCCGGGCCGTCTCCTATATGCGGCAGATGCTGCAGGAAGATGACGTGCGCGCGCCGCAGCGCCTGCAGTACGCCGGCATGTTGCTGGCGATGGACCTGCGCGCCGAGTTCGAGGCGGTCGTAACCCACCTGCAGGACAGCGACCTGAGCGCTGCCGAGCGCGAGCAACTGGCCGCATTGGTCAGCGGCTATCGTGTTGCACGCGCCGACGAGGCCCGCAATCGCGGTGACCTGGCCGAGGCCTATCGCTATTTGCGTGACGTGATCGCGCAGCGCCCCGAGGACACCGACGCCACACTGGCGCTGGCCCGAGTCTTCGCCGCCGCCGGAGACACCGACGCGGCACGCAACCTGTACACCCGGGTGCTGGCCGCCGACCCGGAAAACATCACCGCGCGCCTCGGCCGGGCGCAGGTGGCCGTCAGCCGCGGCGACCCGGATGCCCGCGCGTTGCTGCGCGACGTGGGTCGCGCCATCCCTGCGGATCCGCGCTATTTCGCCCTCGAGGCCGAGTACGCGCAGAGCGAGGGCCTGACGGCGCGGGCGCTGCGTTTCACCGAGAAGGCGCGGGCGCAGACCCTGGCCCCGATGGCGCCCATTTCGCGGCCGCCAACGCTGACCCGCCTGACGGACGCCCCGGACGGTCCGCGCGCCGTCGATACCTCGCCGCTGGCCCTGCGCCCCGGCGCCTTCGTGCAGCCGGTGTCGCCGGTCACGCAGCCCTCTCTGTTCGCTGATCTCACGCCGCTGGCGCTGCGCGACCTGCCGGCAGTATCTGCGCCGCGGCCGGCGTCCGCGCGACGGTCTGGTGGCGCCGTGCCACGCCGGGGCGCGCCGGTCATGCTGCAACTGGCACCCGAATTGCGGCCCCGCTTTAGCGCAGCCACTGCGAATCCGGCACCGGCGTCACGGGGCCTTGCCGCCCTGACACCCGCCGAGGCGGACGCCCTGGAAGAACTGCGGGCGGCGGTCAGTGCACGGGCGCAGGCCGATGTCTCGTCGCGGGTGCGCCAGGGCGAGGCCGGTTTCTCGCGTCTCGCGGAATTCGTGCTGCCCGTCGCCATATTCAGCCGTGCCACCGAATGGGGCACCGTGGGCCTTGAGGTCACACCCACCACCCTGAGTGCCGGCAATGTCAGCGGCGACCGCCGTGATCGCCTGGGGACACGGGCGCTGATTAGTGGCGGCGATGAGGATTCCATCGCACTTAGCGACTCCGGCATCGGCGGTCGTCTGCTCTATGACTTCGGGCGGCTTTCCGGCAGCATCGGGGTGTCGCCGCTGGGCTTCGAGGAAGACCGCCTGATCGGCCACGTGCGCTGGGCGCCGAACTGGGG
>JBDNBC010000332.1:0-6544 GCA_039768115.1 Oceanococcaceae bacterium | reverse complement strand
GTGTTGTCTTGTGCAGGCCTGCCGGAAAACGAATGCCGGAGGGCTATCAACGGATATACGAGGGCCGTTGCTCTTGTGCAAGAGGAAGATGCAAGCTACTGATTTTAAAGAAGGGAATTATTCCAATTGCGACAACGTCTGAAGACTGCGTCCGTACATCACTGAAATGCCAAGAGAATTGCGCGCTAGGGCGCCGGGTTGGGTTGACGCTGATGGATGGCCTCGATACCGGCCAGAACCTCCTCGGACAAGACCACCGCTGCGCTCTCGAGGTTTTCACGCAGCTGCTCGAGTGACGTCGCCCCGACCAGATTGCTGCGCAAAAATGGCCGCGAGTTGACGAAGGCCAGGGCCATCTGGGTCGGTGACAGCCCGTGCGCGCGTGCGAGATCGACGTAGAGCTCGGTGGCGGCCAGGGCCTGCGGGTTGCTGTAGCGCGCAAAGCGCTGGTACAGCGTCAGGCGTGCCTGTGCCGGGCGTGCGCCTTTAGCGTACTTGCCCGTCAGCATGCCGAACCCGAGCGGCGAATAGGCCAGCAAGCCCACCTGGCTGCGCGCGGCAAACTCGGCCAGGCCGATCTCGTAGCTGCGGTTGAGCAGGTTGTAGGGGTTCTGCACGCTGACCACGCGCGCCAGCGATGCATCCCCTCCGCTTAGCCGCAGGTATTCGGCCAGGCCCCACGGCGTCTCGTTGGACAGGCCCACGTGGCGGATTTTGCCGTCCCGCTGGAGGCGCGAGAGGGCTTCCAGCGTGACGTCGATGGCAACCGCATCGGTGTCCGGCTGGTCGACATACCCCAGCTTGCCGAAAAAATTGGTCGGCCGGTCCGGCCAGTGCACCTGATACAGATCGATGCAATCGATGCCCATGCGCGCGAGGCTAGCGTCGCAGGCAGCAACAATGCTGGCCGGGTCGAGGCGGGGGCCGCCGCGCAGCCATGGCAGCCAGTCCGCGCGGCCCGCCACCTTGCTGGCGATGATCAGGTCGTCGTGGTGGCCGCGCTGGCGCAACCAGTGGCCCAGATACTCCTCGGTACGACCTTGCGTTTCGGCCCGCGGCGGTACGGGGTACATTTCCGCCACGTCGATCAGGTTGACGCCATAGTCGACGGCCATGTCCAGCTGCGCGCAGGCTTCGTCGCGGGTGTTCTGCTCACCCCAGGTCATCGTGCCGAGGCCGATCACGCTGACCCGCGGGCCGTCAGTGCCCAGTTGTCGATATTCCATTGAGTTCTCCTGATGCCGGCCTAGCGCGGCCGGGGCTCGCGCCGATAAACTAGATCACGGACCACATGCCCCAGCCGCTCGCCGCGCTGCTCGAAGCGCGTTCGGATGCGTTCAGAACAGCGCGGTGCAAACGCGCCGGGGCCGTGGACATTGCGGAAGGCCGGATGGGCTTCGCAGTGGGTTCGCATCCACTCGGCATATTCTTCCCAGTCGGTGGCCATGCGCAGCTCGGCCCCGGGCCGTAGCACACGGGCGAAGCGATCCAGGTGCTGGGGCTGAATGATCCGCCGCTTGTGATGGCGGGTCTTGTGCCAGGGGTCGGGAAACCAGATCTGCAGGCAGTCCACGCTGGCGGCCGGCAGACGTTCATCCAGGACTTCCAGAGCATCGTCCGTGGAGACGCGCAGGTTGCGAATGCCGACCTCGTGGGCGCGATGGAGCAGCTGCCCGACGCCGGGGCGGTGCACTTCGAGCCCGAAAAAGTTGAGCTCAGGCTGGGCTTGGCATTGCGCGAGCAGGTTATCCCCGGCGCCGAAGCCAATTTCCAGCGTCAGCGGCGCGTCCCGCCCGAATACGGCGACCGGATCAGAACGCTGTGCCGGCCACTGCAGCGAGGGCAGCAGGGTCTCCAGGGCGCGCGCTTGTGCCGCTGTGCACCGGCCCTCGCGACGGACGAAGGTGTGGATTCGGCGCAGAAAGACGCCGGCACGATCGGGGTGGGAATCCGCCATGGCTTTGGGGACTGTCGGGCGCTCAGGTCGGGCTGAGGCCGTCGAGCGGAGACGACGCCGACGCATAGCGCCGGCGCGGCATACGCCCGGCCAGATACGCGAGCCGGCCCGCGCGAATGGCATCGCGCATGGCTTCGGCCATCAGCACCGGCTTCTGCGCCGCGGCGATGGCGGTATTCATCAGCACCCCGTCACAGCCCAGCTCCATCGCCACGGCGGCATCCGAGGCGGTGCCGACCCCGGCATCCACCAGGATGGGCACGGTAGCGTTCTCGACAATGGTGAGGATGTTGTAGCGATTCTGGATGCCCAGGCCCGAGCCGATTGGCGCGGCCAGCGGCATCACCGCGACGCAGCCGATGTCCTCCAGCCGCTTGGCGATAATCGGATCATCGCTGGTGTACACCATGACCTGAAAGCCATCACGCACGAGCGTTTTCGCGGCATCCAGCGTCGCCGGGATATCGGGATACAGCGTTTTCTCGTCGCCCAGCACTTCGAGTTTGACCAACGCGCGGCCATCGAGCAGCTCGCGCGCGAGCTGGCAGGTGCGCACCGCATCAGCCGCCGTGTAGCAACCCGCCGTGTTGGGCAGGATGGTGTAGCGGCTGGGAGGCAGCACATCGAGCAAATTCGGCGCATTCGCGTCCTGGCCGATGTTGGTGCGGCGGATGGCGACCGTGACGATCTCCGCCCCGCTGGCGTCTGTGGCCTGGGCGGTTTCGGCCAGGTCCTTGTATTTGCCTGTGCCCACGAGCAGTCGCGAGCGGTAGGGGGTGCCAGCAATAATCAGCGGGTCTTGCACGATCAGCCTCCGCCAATGGCGTGCACAATTTCGATGCGGTCGCCGTCGGCCAGTGGGGTTGCAGCATGGTCGCCGCGGGGAACAATGTGGCCGTTGATCTCGACCGCCACGCGCTTGTCCTCGAGTTCCAGCGCCGCAAGCAGTGCCGGCAACGTCGTGCCGGGCTCGAGCGGGCGCGGTTGCCCGTTGAGGATGACCGTCAGAGCCTCCGTCATGGCAATGGAGCGGGTGATGGGAATCGAACCCACGTCACCAGGATGGGAACCTGGAGCTCTACCATTGAGCTACACCCGCTGCAGGTCAATTGCACCGTTGCCAAAATGTTACGCGGAGACGGCCCCAAGTGCACGAGGCTCAGCAATGCGGCGGCCCAGTGCGAACAAGGCGGCACCGTACAGGGCGGTGCCCAGCAGCGTATTGCCGAAGAACGGGATGGCCATCACGTAACACTCCACCAGCCCGGCAACCGTCGGCGGATACAAGCCGCTGCCCAGCCAGACGGCCAGGTTGCTCAGCACAAAGAACAGCACTGCGCCGGCCAGCCCATGCCCGCCAATGCGCTGCCAGGAACTGGTCAGCGTGAGCCGGCCGCCGAGGATGGCCACGAGAGCGAGTGCGGCATAGACCGCCAGCATGCTGCTGTGCCAGCCCAGCAAGGTATCCGCTATCAGCATGGCGCCAAGGGTCAGGGCAATGGCCAGACCGCGATGGCCGAAGGCGGCGCCCGCGAACAGCGCCAGGGCAATCACCGGCGTGACGTTCGGCGGATGCGGCAGCAGGCGCGATAGCGCGGCGAGCAGCATCAGGCCGAGCAGCAGCGGAGTGGCGGTGGTCAGGGCGAGCCGGGATGTCATAGCTTCAGGGATCGACAATTCAGCCCGCATGGTACTGCAGCTCCGTTGTCAACGAGTGGGGCGCACACGGCGCAGCACTGAGTCAACCGGGTCAGGGCGCCAGCCAGCCACGCGCTATGGCCAGCAGTGTCAGGCCCGCAAATCCGCCCCCGACCATGGCGACGCTGAGCCCGGATCGCCAGCGCAAGCGTCGCTGCAACTGGTCCGCATCAAACCCGGACAGAATGAAGGGTCGGCCATCGGGTGGTCGCTTGAGCACATGCACTCCTGGTGCCAGCGCGCGCTCAAGGAGCTGGGCGTCGATGACGGCCAGCGCTTCCTGGCGCGCCACTTCCCATTCTTCGGCGCAGATCTGGCCATCGCGATTCCGGTCGTACTCGGCCAGCAGGCGGCGCTGGTCCGCTTTGAGCGCGCGTAACCAGGTGGCGACCTCCGCCCGGCGATCGTGGTCATCGGCCAGCGCGGTGTCGGTGCGCAGCCAGCCCAGGGCGCACAGGTCCGCGCCCAGATCCAGCCGGTGCTCGCGGTAGCGATAGCGGCCGAAATGCTGCCACCACCCGCTCGTGGGCGGGCCGTGAGGGCGCGGTGAATCGCCACGCCAGCGGTCCTGGCTGCCGCCCAGAATCGTGGCCCGGTGCGGGTCGACCACCACGTCGCCGGTGCCGTCCTGCAATGCAAACAGCTCCTCGCTGCGCCCGCCACTGATCTGCACCCAGCGCGTGCGCTGACCCCGCGATGAATAGCTGCGCCGGCGTTCATGAATAGTGTAGGACCACCACAGGCAGGGCTTGGCCGTGAGCGGTGCGACGATGCGGTCGTCTGGCAGCCAGTGGCCGCTGCCCTCGAGTTTGACGAAGCCCTGGGCCGCCGAGCGCACGCGTGAGGTGGGCGTATCCCCGAGCCAGCGCTTGCGCTGCCAGTTTCGCCACCACAGGAAGATGCCGCCCAGCGTCACACCGGTCAACATCAGCAACGCGAGCTCTGCCTCGTCCGGTGACAGGCCCGCCAGCGCCTCGATCATGGGCTTGGGAAGTGCCGGACGGTCAGGAAAACAGGCTCTTGATGTTGACGTCGGTGAGTTCGCTGTCGGCAAACTCCATCAGGTCGGCCGGACGGAAATTGCACAGCCGGGCGATGATCACATCGGGGATCTGCTCGATGCGCACGTTGTTGATGTTCACGGCCTCGTTGTAGAACTCACGCCGGTCCGCAATGGCGTTCTCCAGCCCGCTGATGCGCGCCTGCAGTTGCTGAAACGACTCATTGGCCTTGAGTTCGGGGTAGTTCTCCGCGACGGCAAAGAGTTGCCCGAGACCCATGCGCATCTGGCTTTCCGCCGCGCCCACGCCCTTCACATCCCCCTGGCCCCGCGCCGTTTGTGCCGCCGCGCGCGCCAGCATGACCTTCTCCAGCGTATCGCCTTCGTACTGCATGTACTGCTTACAGGTTTCGACGAGTTTTGGCAGCTCGTCGTGACGCTGCTTGAGCAGCACATCAATGTTCGCCCACGATTTGCTGACCTGGTGCTTCAGGTTCACCAGGTTGTTGTAAATCAGCACGCCGTACAGCAATGCCGCGGCGGCAATGCCCCAACCGATCCAGCTGCTCAAAGATGCCTGGCTCCCCGCGTCCATATGTCCGGCCCCACCCTGTGTTATACGAATTTGCCGAGTCTACCCAAAGAACACACGATGACTGCAGACGCGACATCCCCCAACGACACCGTCTTCGACTGGCTAGTGATTGGCGGCGGCAGCGGCGGAATCGCCTCGGCCCGCCGGGCCGCACAGCATGGTGCCCGGGTGGCGTTGATTGATGACGGCCCGCTGGGTGGTACCTGCGTCAATGTCGGCTGCGTCCCGAAAAAGGTCATGTGGCACGCCGCGCAACTGGCGGAGGCCGCTCACGACATGAGCGATTACGGCTTTGCCTGGCCGTCGGCGCCGGCGCATGACTGGGGTGCTCTAGTGCAACGCCGGCAGGACTATGTGGCACGTCTGAGCCGCATTTACGACACCAACCTCGACGCCTCCGGGGTGACCTTGATCCGCGGCCGGGCCCGCTTTGTCGATGCCCATTCCGTGCAGGTTGGCGAGCAGATTGTGCGCGGCCGCAAGATCCTGATTGCGACCGGGTCGCGCCCGCAATGGCCGGACATCCCGGGCGCCGAGCATGGCGTGGACTCCGATGGCTTTTTCGCCTGGGATGCTCGCCCGGCGCACGTGGTGGTGGTCGGCGCCGGCTACATCGCCATCGAGCTCAGCGGCGTGCTGCGGGCGCTGGGCAGCGCGGTGACCCACCTGGTGCGCGGGGAGCGCTTGCTGAAGCACTTTGACACCGAGATCACGGAAATACTGGAGCAGGAAATGCGCACGGCGGGAATCGACCTGCGCATGCATCGATCGGTCACGCGGCTGGCGCGCGAGAAGGATAGCTGTGTCGCGCAGCTCAATGACGGTAGTACCGTTCGCGCCGACGCGGTGATCTGGGCCACGGGCCGCGAACCCAACACCGCTGAGTTGAACCTGGAGGCGGCCGGCGTGGTGTGCGACCCCCTGGGAGCTGCTCATGTTGATGCCTGGCAGAGCACCTCCGCGGCGCATATTTTCGCCGTGGGTGATGTCACCGGGGCCGTGGGCTTGACGCCGGTTGCCATTGCCGCCGGTCGGCGGCTGGCGGATCGTCTGTTTGGCGGGCAGCCGGAGCGCAAGCTGGTGCTGGACTGCGTACCGACCGTGGTGTTTTCGCATCCTCCTATCGGCACGGTCGGCCTGAGCGAAGCGCAGGCGGTGGAGCGGTACGGTGCCGAGCATGTGCATTGTTACCGCAGCAGTTTTCGCGCGTTGTACTACGGGGTGCAGGAGCGCAAAGTGCAGAGCCGGGTGAAGCTGGTCTGTGCCGGCGACGAAGAGCGGGTGGTGGGTCTGC
>JBDNBC010000331.1:0-3898 GCA_039768115.1 Oceanococcaceae bacterium | reverse complement strand
GCCGTAGCGCGGAATGCTCCTACTGATGAACGATACCGACGAAACAACCCCCACGTCTGCCAGCGACACCGATGCGAACCGCCAAGCGGAAGACGCACCTGTGGAGGCGGGGACCAGCGCATCACGCGGCGGCAAGACGGCAGCGCAGCGCGCAGCTGCGGCGCGCAAGCGTGCCCGCCGTCTGGCTCGCATGCGCCCAGCGGGTGATGTTGCAAATGATTTGATGGAACGATTCCCGAATACGTTTTTCAAGGACGCACGCGCTCGCCAGCCACTGACCGTCGGCATCCATGTGCAGCTGGCCGAGGCCGTTGGAGACGATTTCCACAAGCTGGAATTACAGCGCTTTCTGAATAATTACGCGCATTCGCTGGGATATCTGCATTCGGTCGCAGACAAGCGGCCGCGCATCGACTTGACCGGCAGCCCCACCGATGAAGTCATCACCGATGACATGGCCGCTGACGCGCGCAAGGAAATTGATGCTATCCAGGAAAAGCGCGCCGCACGTGGTGACGGCCCGAAACGGGGCAATCCGAAACCCAAGGCTAAGCCCGGTGGTGCGCCCCGCGGTGGCGGGCGAGAGGCGATCGCACCCAAGCGCGGCACCGGTTATCTCGGTGCAGGCCGGAAGCGTAAGGCGGCCGCCCCCGTACCGGGCAGCGCCGAAGAATTGCGCGAAGCCGCGTTGCAGCAGCGCAACCAGCGCACGGCAACGATCATAGAAAAGAAACGCCGCGTGCCACCGGCCATCCCCAATACCCTGCTCGGGCAAAAGCTGGCTGACGCCGGGCTGGGCCCCAGTGATGCGCCGCGCAAGAAACTTCGGCTCGGCAAGAAAAACGATCCCTCCGACGCCAAGTAGCGCTACGGCAACACATCGCGCTGCCGGGTACTATTCGGTGCTGACCTCTCACCAGCAGTACAGATCATGGGATTTCTCGCCGGCAAACGGGCGCTGATTACCGGCGTCGCCTCGGACCGTTCTATTGCCGCCGGCATTGCTGACGCAATGCATCGTGAGGGTGCCGAACTGGCTTTCAGCCATCAGGGCGAAAAGTTGCGCGAGCGCGTGCGCAAGGTTGCCGAGCGCACCAACGGGACCGACCGCATTATCGATTGTGATGTGGCTGATGATGACTCCATTCAGGCGCTGGCTCAGGCACTCGCGCACGCGTGGCCCGAGGGCCTGGATGTGGTCGTGCATTCCATTGGCTATGCCCCCCGCGAACAACTGGCAGGCAGCTATCTCGACAGCGTGACGCGCGAGGGTTTCCGCATCGCCCATGACATTAGCGCCTACAGCTTTGCCGCACTGGGCAAAGCTTTGCGCCCGCAGCTACGCGCCGGCGGCGCGATGCTGACACTGACCTATCTCGGCGCGGTTCGCGCCATGCCCATGTACAACGTGATGGGCCTTGCCAAGGCCAGTCTGGAAGCCAACGTGCGTTACATGGCCGCAGAGCTTGGTGCCGAAGATATTCGCGTCAATGCGATTTCGGCCGGCCCGATCAAGACGCTGGCCGCCGCAGGAATCAAGGGATTTCGCGGCATGCTTGGCAGTGCCGAGGAGATTAGCCCTCTGCGCCGTAATGTGACCATCGACGAAGTCGGCAATGCGGCGAGCTTTCTGTGCTCGCCTCTCGCCTCCGGGATTACCGGAGAAATTCTCTATGTCGACGCGGGCTACAACATCCAGGGGATGGCCGCGGGCAGCGAGTAAGCGGCCCGTCTCATCATCCGAAGTGGGCGGCGACGCGCTAGCGCCGCCGCGCTCGACCTACAGCGCGTCGGTTTCTTCCGAGTTTGCCGTTGAATAAACGATCTTCGCGTCCGCGCGCAGAGCATTAATCAGCAACTGCATCTCAAGCCCCGCCACCCGTTGCTGCAACCGTTGCCGTAGACGCTTTTTATCCTCGTCATTGGCTTGCGCCCAATCGCCATCGGTAATTGTGAGCACCTGAACCAGCGCGCGATCACCGTTATTCAGTGACACCGCTGCCACTTCGCCGGCCTCGTCAACATTGAACGCCGCCTGCAGCACCCGGCGTTCCAGTGACGAGGAGTTACGCTTGAATGTGCCGGCCTCAAAGCTCTGCATGGCCTCTCGCTCGGGCAGTGTCGACCATGCCTCCGCGCCTGCCTCGGCAGCCGCCCGATCGGCCTCTACCCAGGCCGTCAATTGCTCCGCAGCCTTGCGGGCCGTCAGCTCGGCTACCAGCGACTCCCGTACCTCATCGAGCTCCTGCTGTCGTGGCATTTCACGCTCGGCGAGCCGCAGCGCCACGACACTGTCATTCGCCTGCACCAAGGGGCTGTTGTCACCATCCTCGAGCACGGTCGGCGAAAACGTTGCCTGAATAACATTCGGATTCGCCGTCAACCCCGCGCCGCCATCGCGCGTGAACCAGGACGACGTCTCCACCACCAGCCCTAGCGCTTCCGCCGCGGGAGCAAGACTCGACGGGTTCTCAAAGGCTTCCTGCTCAAGTCGATCCTGAAGGTCTGTCAGCTGTGCCCGTGCCGCAGTTTGCCGCAAGGAATCCGCGATGCTGTCGCGAACCTCATCGAGACTGCGTTGCCCTCCTCCCTCGATGCCTGTCACTTCGATCAGGTGCCAGCCGAATTGCGTTTCCACAGGAGCGCTGACCACATCGACGTCAAGGCTGAATACCGCGTCTTCGAAAGGCGGGACCATTACGCCCCGGCTAATGACGCCCAGATCGCCACCAGCAGCAGCTGAACCCGGGTCCTGGCTGTACTCCTCCGCGAGACTGGCAAAGTCCGCACCACCCTCAAGCTGTGCACGAAGATTCACGGCCGTAGCTTCGTCTTCCACCAGGATATGCCGCGCGGTACGGGTTTCGGGGATGGCGTAGCGCTCCGCGTTGGCCGTATAGCTGGCCTGGATGTCGTCTTCGGTCACCTCGACCTGCGCGGCCAGGGCATCAAGGCTCAACTCGATGTATTCGATTCGAACGCGCTCAGGGGTCATCAGGGCGCTCTTGGTCTCCTCATATCGGGCCAGCACCTCGTTGTCAGTTACGTCGATGTCATCCGCGATGGCGGTAGCGCGGTAGCGGCGCCAGCGAATTTCGCGCTGCTGCTCCTGCCAGGCCCATTCGGCCTCCAGCTCGGGCGGCGCGACAAGGGCCGATTCGCGAATGGCATTTTCGAACTGACTGCTGCCAAGGAAGACCCGTACGCGATCCTCGTAATTTTGCACGCTCTCACCCTGCCGGGTAACCGATTGCCGATAAATGTCAGGAGAAAAGTTGCCTTCTGCATCCTGAAAAGCCTCCTGGCTGGCGACAAAGTCGCGCACACGCGCGTCACTGATGCGATGCCCCGACTCCGCGAGAAACTGGCGGATCACGGTCTCCTGAATCAGGTCTTCGGTGACCCCGGAACGCAACTGCGCCCGGTTGAACATGTCGGGAGAAAAGTTCTCCCCAAGCATGTCGCGGAACTGGGCGTAGCGCGCCTCTACGCGATTGTCGACCTCGAAACGACTGATCTCTTCGCCGTTGACCTTGACGGCGAAACGGGACCCTCCACCACTCTGGAATGCCTCGATGCCAAAAAAGGCAAAAGGCACGGAAATGATGGCAACGATGGCCCATGCCAGGGGGCCCGAGGTTTTTTCGCGAATCGCTTGCAGCATGGTCTCTTCTAACCGTGAAATGGCTGCGCGACCTAACAGGTTCTACGCACCGGATCTGACGTGGAACATAAAAAAGGCACCTCGGAGGTGCCTTTTTCACATCAAATATGGCGGAGCGGACGGGACTCGAACCCGCGACCCCCGGCGTGACAGGCCGGTATTCTAACCAACTGAACTACCGCTCCGCGAATGTGGTGGGTGCTGACGGGATCGAACCGCCGACATTCGCCTTGT
>JBDNBC010000330.1:0-8499 GCA_039768115.1 Oceanococcaceae bacterium | reverse complement strand
TACCGCCGGGTGTCAGGCAGTTCCAGAAGAAGCTGTGGTTCCAGATTTGCGCAACATTGTTGAACAGGCCGCCAGAGCTGGACTTGACCAGATCTTCCAGGCTCTTGTTTTCATTGTCGGTTCCGGCAATCAGACCGTTGGCCTTGTCGACGTAGGTCTGATGGTGCTTGCCGTAGTGGAAATCCAGCGTCTCCTTCGACATGTGCGGCTCGAGCGCGTCGCGGGCGTAAGGGAGCGGGGGCAATTGCAAAGCCATGGGTCTCTCCGTCTTGGGAATGAATGAATCACCCAATTATACCGGCCCTGTCCGTACGGGACCCGGCATGTATAATTCCGCGCCTCAAAGACTGGGGCCCACCCCGCAATCGAGCCGGAGGCCGATAACGATGGATGTAATCGAACGTATTGCCAAAATTATCAATGGCAACGCCATTGTGATTTTCATGAAAGGCACACCCGAATTCCCTCAGTGCGGTTTTTCCGCGCGCGCATCGCAGGCGCTGGCGTCGTTTGGCCGCGAGTTTGCCTACGTAAACATTTTCGAGGATCCGGAAATTCACCGTGCGCTGCCGCAGTACGCCAACTGGCCGACGTTCCCGCAGATCTACATTGGCGGCGAACTGATTGGTGGCTGTGACATCGTGATGGAACTGCACGGCAGCGGCGAGCTGAAAAAGATGGTCGACGAGGCCAAGACACAGTCGGCGCAGGACGCTGCCTGAACGGTACGTCGACGCTGATGGCCGCTACCGGGGAGACACAGCGGCGGCCAGACATTTTGGGGGTATTGAACGTCACGCCGGACTCGTTTTCGGATGGTGGGCGGTACCTCGCGCCTGACGCGGCGCTGGCCCAGGCTTTTGCACTGTGGGATGACGGCGCGGATATCGTTGACATCGGTGCCGAGTCCACCCGTCCTGGTGCGCCCGAAGTTCCACTGACCGAAGAGCTGCGCCGGCTGCGGCCGGTGTTTGCTGGTTTCGCGGGGGTGCAACGTCCGTGGTCGATTGACACCCAAAAGCCCGAGGTGATGCAGGCTGCGGTGGCGGCGGGCGCGACGTTCATCAATGATGTCAATGCCCTGCAGGGTTCTGGCGCGCTCGCCGTAGCTGCGGAGCTGACCGCATCCGGTGCCGTGGATGTGGTGTTGATGCACCGTCAGGGCTCGGCCCGGACCATGCAGCAGCAGCCCCGCTATCGCGATGTGGTCACCGAGGTGGTGGCCTTTCTTCGCGCGCGCTGTGATGCCTGTGAGCGGGCCGGGATCGCACGCGAGCGCATCGTGGTTGATCCGGGGATTGGTTTCGGCAAGACGCTTGCGCACAATCTCGCGCTGGTGCGGGCGACCGCGGACATTCGGCGGCACACGGGCTGTCGCATCCTTGTCGGCGTGTCGCGAAAATCGATGTTTCGTGACTTGCTTGGTTTGCAGGCCCCTGCCGACAGGGTCTGGCCATCGGCGATGACCGCCGCCTGGTGTGCACGGCAGGGCGCCGACATGCTGCGCGTGCATGATGTACGTGAAACCGTGCAGGCGCTTACGCTGGATGTCGCGTTGGCCGGGCCCTACGCAGAATCGGATCGGGTCGAGCGCGCGGGGATGGCGCGGTTTGCCGGGAGGGAACAATGACGGACGCAAGACAGTGGTTTGGTACGGACGGTATCCGCGGGCGGGTCGGGCAATCACCGATGACGCCGGATTTCGTCCTGCGCCTGGGCTGGGCACTGGGCACGGTACTGGCCGAGGCCGGCCGCGATGAACACCCCAAAGTTGTCATCGGCAAGGACACGCGGCTTTCCGGATACATGTTCGAGGCGGCGCTGGAGGCGGGCCTGTCCGCGGCTGGCGCGCGCAGCTTCATGCTCGGGGTGATCCCCACGCCGGCGGTATCACTGTTGACCACCACCCTGCGGGCATCGGCCGGCATCGTGGTCAGTGCGTCGCACAACTCGTTTCGTGACAACGGCATCAAGATTTTCGGCAGTGACGGGTACAAGCTCGCGGACGCGCAGGAGCGGCGTATCGAAGCGCTGATCAATCAGGAGCTACGCTGCGTCGCGGATGACGGGTACGGCAAGGCGGTGCGGATTGACGACGCCCGCGGCCGCTACATCGAGTTTTGCAAGTCCACTTTCCGCGCCGAATCGCTGGATGGCCTGAAGATCGTTCTCGATTGCGCCAACGGCGCGGCCTATTACGTAGCTCCGCGTGTGCTCGAGGAACTCGGCGCGGAACTGGTCGTTATCGGTGACGACCCCAACGGCATGAACATCAACGATGGCGTGGGCTCGACCAAGATGGCGGCCCTTCAGGCGGCAGTGCGCGCGCACCATGCGGACCTGGGCATTGCCCTCGATGGCGACGCGGACCGGTGTCTGCTGGTCAACGCCGATGGCCGCATCGTCGATGGCGACGCGATCCTCTACATTCTGGCGCGGGCCCGACAGCAGCGCGGTGAGCTGCGCGGGCCTGTGGTTGGGACCAAGATGAGTAACTTTGGTCTCGAGCAGGCACTGCGCGCGCACAACATCAGCCTTGAGCGCACCGATGTCGGGGACCGCTACGTGTTCGAGCGCATGCTGGCCACGGACGCACTGCTGGGCGGTGAGCCCAGTGGCCACGTACTGTTGCGCGACCGCTCACGCACGGGCGATGGACTCGTGACGGCCCTGCAGGTGCTGGCCGAAGTCATGCAGACCGGCGCCCCGCTGGAGGAACTGCTCGACGGGCTCACACTGCTGCCGCAGGTTTTGCTCAATGTGCGCGTGGAAGGCCGCGATGCCCGGGCCCTGCTGGCCCATACCCGCGTCCGGGAAGCCGCCGAGCAGACTGAGCGGCAATTGGCCGGGCGCGGCCGGCTGCTGCTGCGCGCATCAGGTACGGAGCCGCTGATTCGGGTGATGACCGAAGCCGAGGATCCGGCATTGGCCAGCGCAACAGCCGAACATGTTGCCACGGCCGTGCGCGATGTCAGCAATGGCTCGCCGTAATCCGCACTTCAATACCAATCTGACAATGACCGGGAGATGGACATGACGAATTCACGGCGCCCGCTGGTGGCGGGCAACTGGAAAATGCACGGACGCCGTGACACCGCGCAGGATTTGGCGCGCGCCGTGGCGGCGCGATCAGCAGCGGCCGAGGTGGTGGTGTGCCCGCCGCTGTGTCAGTTGCCATGGGTCGCCGACGTGCTGCGCGGCACGGCGGTGGCGCTGGGTGCGCAGGATGTCGCGGCCTGGGTGGACGACGGGGCCTACACGGGGGAAGTCAGCAGCCCGATGCTGGCGGATGTCGGCTGCAGTCATGTGATCGTCGGCCACAGCGAGCGACGCGGGCTGCTGGGCGAGACCGATGCCACCGTCGCGCGCAAATTCATCGCCGCTCAGGCCGGCGGATTGACGCCCATCCTGTGCGTTGGCGAAACTCTGGAAGAGCGCGAACAGGGACAAAGTCTGGCCGTGGTTGGCCGCCAGCTGCAGGCCGTCATTGATGCCGCGGGCATTGCCGCGCTGGCAAATTCGGTGCTCGCGTACGAGCCGGTATGGGCCATCGGGACAGGGCGCACCGCCGCCGCGGCCGACGCGCAGGAGGTGCATGCGCACCTGCGTTGCCTCACAGCCAATGCCGACGCTACAATAGCGGGCTCGCTGCGCATCCTTTACGGGGGCAGCGTCAAGCCCGCCAACGCCGCGGAGCTGTTCGCTCAGGCGGATATCGACGGTGGACTGATTGGCGGGGCAGCTCTGGACGCCGAGAGTTTTCTCGCGATCGTGGCTGCGGCAACTCACTGATCTACTTCGGGCTCTAGCATGTACACCGCACTTGTTGCGATTCAATTGATTCTCGCCATTGCCGTTATCGGTCTCGTGCTGATGCAGCATGGCAAAGGGGCCGATGCCGGCGCTGCCTTCGGCAGCGGCTCGTCGGGCACAGTCTTCGGTGCCCGGGGGTCGGCCAACTTCCTCAGTCGCAGCACCGGTGTTCTGGCAACGCTGTTCTTTCTGGTCAGCCTCGCGCTGGCGGTCATCGTGGCGCGCGGCCAGGGTTCCGATCCCTCGGTTGTCGACAGCATCCCCGCCGCTCCGACGCCGGAAATGCCGGCATCGGTGGATCCTCTCCCGCCGGCCGACGAGCAGCCCGCCGAAGTTCAGGAGCGGGTTGACCCTGCCGCCGGGGGCGCGCCGGAGTAAACTGGTCGCATAAAATTGTTGTTAACGCCGTCGTGGTGGAATTGGTAGACACGCTATCTTGAGGGGGTAGTGGCGAAAGCTGTATGAGTTCGAGTCTCATCGACGGCACCAAATACCAAACGAAAACGCCCGCTACATGCGGGCGTTTTTGTGTAATGTTCCCCGGAAATAAGGGGGGAATATGAATCTCGAAATCCTGTTGGTGGCATGTGTGGCAGGCCTGCTGGCGCATCTTGTGCGCTTACCGCCGTTGATTGGGTTTCTGGCCGCCGGGTTCGTGCTGAATGGCATGGGTCATGAGTTGACGTCGACTCTGGAAACACTGGCCAATATGGGTGTGACCCTGCTGTTGTTCACCATTGGCCTCAAGTTGCGCATTGGCACCTTGTTGCGGCCGGAAGTGTGGGGCGCGGCGTCGATCCACATGGGGTTGTCCACCCTTGTGTTTGCGGTCCTGCTGATGCCGTTATCGCTGCTCGGGTTAAGCATGCTCGAGAACATGAGCTTTTCGTCGCTGGCCCTGATTGCGTTTGCGTTGGCGTTCTCGAGCACGGTTTTTGCGATCAAGGTGCTGGAGGATCGGGGTGAAGCCAACTCGCTCTATGGGCGCGTCGCGGTGGGCATTCTGATCATGCAGGACGTGTTCGCGGTGATCTTTCTGGCCGCCAGCGAAGGCAAGTTGCCCAGTCCCTATGCCGTCATCCTGCTCGGGCTGATCCCGCTCGCGCCGTTGCTGCAAAAACTACTGGCGAAGTCCGGTCATGGTGACCTGCAGACCCTGCTGGGGATTACGCTGGCCCTGGGTCTGGGCTACGGGCTGTTCAGCGCGCTGGGCATCAAGGGCGATTTGGGCGCGTTGATTATCGGGATGTTGCTGGCGCCCCATTCGTCGGCGGGCACACTGGCGCGCTCGTTGTTCAACATCAAGGAATTGCTGCTGGTGGGGTTTTTTCTATCCGTCGGATTGCAGGCGGACTTGACCCTGGATGCCGTACTCATGGGGCTGCTCGTACTGGCGCTGCTGCCCGTCAAATCGGCGCTGTATCAGATCATCCTGATGCGCTTTCGGCTGCGGACCCGCACCGCGACGCTGTCGACACTGGCCCTGAGCAACTACTCGGAGTTCGGCCTGATCGTTGTCGCGGTGGCGGCAACCAAGGGCTGGTTGCCGGCCGACTGGCTGGTGGTGGTGGCCGTGGTTGTCGCACTGAGTTTTGTCCTGGCGTCCCCGCTCAATGTGCTCAGTGAGAACGTTTATCGGTTGTTATGCCCTCACTTGCAAACCTATGAGGCGCAAGAGCTGCTGCCGCAGGATCGACCCATCGATCTGGGGGATGCCGAGGTCGTGGTCATGGGGATGGGCAAGATCGGGCGTGGCGCCTATAAGCGTTTTCAGGACAAGCATGGCTTGCGGGTGCTGGGAGTCGAGAAGGATGCCGAGAAGGTTCGCCGCTTGCGAGACGAGGGATATAACCTTTGTGAGGGTGACGCGGTCGACTCGGATTTCTGGGACAAGGTGCTGATTGCCAACTCCTGTCAGATGCTGATTCTGGCCATGCCGCACCACGCCAATAACCTGCACGCCATTGAGCAGCTGCGACACCGCGCATTCCGCGGCCGGATCAGTGCCATGGTCGAGTATCCGGAGGAGATCAGCCGGCTACGCAAGGAAGGCGCTGATGCGGTCTTCCATGTGTACGAAGAGGCGGGGCAGGCCATGGCCGATGACATGATTGAGCTGGCGCGTACCGGGCGCACGACCGAGGCACATGCCGGGTAGCCGCGGCTGGGATCAGCGCGACAGTTGGGCCGTATGCCAGTCGATATGCGCGCCGATGAAACTGCTGATGAACCAGTAGCTGTGGTCATACCCCGGGCGCCGGTGCAGCTCGAGCGGGTGGTCGGTTGCGGCGCAGGCGGTCTCCAGCAACTCCGGCTTGAGCTGCGCGCTGAGGAAGGTATCGGCCTCGCCTTGATCCACCAGCAGCGGGGTGCGTGGGCATTCGTTACGGGTGATCAGCGCGCAGGCGTCGTAGTCCGCCCAGGCTCCGCGGTCCGGGCCCAGATACTGTCCGAGCGCCTTCTCGCCCCAGGGGCAGTGCAGCGGTGCGCAGATCGGCGCAAAGGCCGAAATGCTGCGCCAGATATCCGGGTTCTTCAGCCCTAGCGTCAGCGCGCCGTGGCCGCCCATCGAGTGGCCAAAGATGCCAGCACGGGTCGGATCGACCGGAAACTCGGCTTCGACCAGTGCGCGCAGTTCGTCGCGAATATAGCGCTGCATTTGGTAATGCGTGGCCCACGGCGACTGCGTGGCATCCACATAAAACCCGGCGCCCAGGCCGAAATCCCAGGCGCCCTCCGGGTCATCCGGCACGCCTTCACCGCGCGGGCTGGTATCGGGCATCAGCAAGGCCACCCCGTGTTCGGCGCAGTAGCGCTGCGCACCAGACTTGGTGGCGACGTTTTCGTCGGTGCAGGTCAGCCCCGACAGATAAGTCAGGATCGGCACCCGGCCGCGCGCCGCCTGCGGCGGCAGATACAGCGAAAAGGTCATGTCGCACTGCGTGCTCTGCGCCGCATGGCGAATGCGCAGCTGGCGGCCATCGAAGTGGCGGCTGTCGGAGAGGATGTTCATGAGTAAACCAAAGAAGAAAAATCCAATGAAGAATCCACAGATGTCACAGATGTGCACAGATTTAAGAGATTAGGCTGGCAATTCGTAGCGGTCATCGTGGCGCGATGATGCTGCTGAATACATCGCTCATCAGGCCAAAGAAGGCCCGTTGAACCGCCCTATCAATCTGTGACCATCTGTGGCCATCTGTGGAAAAAAACGGATTGGCACCCAGCGCCTGACCCGTATTCATCGGTGCAATCGATGCAATCGGTGGATAAATAACGGTTCGGCTCTTAGCGCCTCAGTCGTACAGCACCACTGAGCGGATGCTCTGGCCGGCGTGCATCAGATCAAACGCGGTATTGATGTCCTTGAGTGGCATGGTGTGCGTGATCAGGTCGTCGATATTGATCCGCCCATCCATGTACCAGTCCACGATCTTGGGCACATCGGTCCGCCCGCGGGCACCGCCAAACGCCGAGCCTTTCCAGACCCGGCCGGTGACCAGCTGGAAGGGTCGGGTGCTGATTTCCTGCCCGGCGCCGGCCACGCCGATGATGCAGCTCTGGCCCCAGCCTTTGTGGCAGCACTCCAGCGCCTGGCGCATCACCTGCACGTTGCCGATGCACTCGAAGCTGTAATCCACGCCGCCGCCGGTCATGTCGACCAGATGACCGACCACATCGTCCACATCCTTGGGGTTGACGAAATCGGTCATGCCGAACTGCCGCCCCAGCGCCTCGCGCGCCGGGTTCAGATCAATGCCGATGATGCGCGCCGCGCCGACCATCTTCGCGCCCTGGATCACGTTCAGGCCGATTCCGCCCAGCCCGAACACGGCCACCGTGCTGCCGGGTTCCACCTTCATCGTGAAGGCCACCGCGCCCACCCCGGTGGTCACCCCGCAGCCGATGTAGCAGATCTTGTCGAAAGGAGCGTCCTCGCGGACCTTGGCCAGCGCGATCTCCGGCAGCACCGTGTAATTGGAGAAGGTCGAGCAGCCCATGTAATGCAGGATCGGCCGACCATCGAGCGAGAAGCGGCTGCTGCCGTCCGGCATCAGGCCCCGGCCCTGGGTGCTGCGGATGGCCTGGCAAAGGTTGGTTTTGGGATGCAGGCAATAGTCGCACTCGCGGCATTCCGGCGTGTACAGCGGGATGACGTGATCGCCGGGTTTGAGGCCTTTGACCCCCGCGCCCACCTCACGCACGATGCCCGCGCCCTCGTGGCCCAGAATCGCCGGGAAGGCGCCCTCGGGGTCATCGCCAGACAGGGTAAAGGCGTCGGTATGGCAGACGCCGGTGGCCTTGATCTCCACCAGGACTTCGCCGGGCTGCGGCCCTTGCAGGTCGACTTCGCAGATTTCGAGCGGCTGGCCGGCGGCCAGTGCGACGGCGGCTTGGGTTTTCACGGGGGAACCTCATTGGCGATGAAATTTGGCCCCGAAGGATGCCATGCGCACAGAAGGTTCGTTGCTCGAGGCCGGACAGGGCCACGGCGAAATGTTTGCGCCGCGCGTTCTCCGCAATATCGGCGGAACGGTGGATGCGGTCGCGAGTCGTACACTGCACCTTATCGACGATGACAGAACGGAGCGGCGGCCATGCATTTAGAGAGATTTTTTATCGTGGCACTGGCGATCGCAGTCAGCGGCTGTGCGGGGTCGTCCGCCACAGTAGTGAGCGGGAGCG
>JBDNBC010000329.1:0-5995 GCA_039768115.1 Oceanococcaceae bacterium | reverse complement strand
GTGACGGGCAGTTCGCCGTGGTCGCCGTGGAGCGCGGCATCAGCGACGGCCAGCGCACCGCCGTACAAGGGGCGCTGCGTGAGGGTGATGCGGTGGTGATCGCCGGGCAGTTTCTGATCGACTCCGAAGCCAATGTCGATGCCGAGGCCTTGCGCCTTGGCATGGCGGAGGCCGAAGGGTCGGCGGCGCCGGGTGCAGCGTCCGATTCGCCGCCCGCGGGCATGGCCGATGCGACGGTCATCGATGTTGACGCGGCCACCGGCAACATCCTGCTCGAGCACGGCGAATTCGCGCCGATCGGCCCGCGCGGCATGGCCATGGGGGCGATGACAATGGGATTCAGCGTGGCCGCGGACGTGGATCTGGCCGGCGTCAGCGCGGGAGATCGCGTGCAGGTGGTGGTCACGAATTCGGCGCGGGGCGCGTACGTCGTAACCGAACTCCAGAGCAGTGCACAGGCCTCCTCGCGCCCACCGCGGGACCCGGCCGCGACGCCAATGCCCTCGCCCGCGGCGGAGCATCAGCATGATTGAACGCATCATTCGTGCCGCCCTGCGCCAACGCGGCACCGTGCTGCTGTTGGCTGCGGTGCTGAGCATCGCCGGGGCGTGGGCGACGTGGACCACGCCGGTGGATGCCATTCCCGATTTGTCCGATGTGCAGGTGGTGATCCGCACGGCGTATATCGGCCAGGCGCCGCAGGTGGTCGAGCAGCAGGTCACCTATCCGCTGTCGACGGCGATGCTCTCGGTGCCGCAGGCCAAAACCGTGCGCGGGTTCTCGTTCTTCGGCGATTCCTTCGTGTACATCCTGTTCGAGGATGGCACCGACCCGTACTGGGCCCGCTCGCGGGTGCTGGAGTCGCTGTCGCAGGTGTCGGCGCGCTTGCCGGCGGAGGCCCGTCCGGCGCTGGGGCCGGATGCGACCGGCGTGGGCTGGGTCTACGAATATGCCCTGGTGGACCGCAGTGGCCAGCACGACCTGCCGGCGCTGACCTCACTGCAGAACTGGTTTCTGAAGTTCGAGCTGCAAACGGTGGACGGCGTGGCCGAAGTCGCCACGGTCGGCGGCATGGTGCGGCAGTACCAGGTGGTGGTCGATCCGGATCGTCTGCGTGCTTTTGATCTGCCGCTGTCCCGGCTGCGGGAGGCCATCCGCGAGGCCAACCAGGAAAGCGGCGGCGGCGTCATCGAGATGGCCGAAGCCGAGTACATGGTGCGGGCTAGCGGCTACCTGCAAAGCGAGGAGGATCTGCGCGCCATCCCGCTGCGCACGGATGCCGACGGCGTGGTGGTGCGGCTGGAGGATGTGGCCGCGGTGCGTCTCGGCCCGCAATTGCGTCGCGGCATAGCCGAGCTGAACGGCGAAGGGGAAGTGGTCGGCGGCATCATCGTGATGCGCCACGGCGCCAATGCCCGGGCGACGATCGAACGCGTGCGCGCGCGGCTCGATCAGTTGCGGGCCAGCCTGCCCGAGGGCGTGGAGATCGTCACCACCTACGACCGCTCGACCCTCATCGACCGCGCCATCGCCACCCTGCGCACCACGCTGTTCGAAGAGCTGCTGATTGTCGCGCTGGTCTGCGCGGCCTTTCTGCTGCATCTGCGCTCAGCGCTGGTGGTGGTCATCAGCCTGCCGATCGGGATTCTCACCGCGTTTCTGGTCATGCGGATGCAGGGCCTGAACGCCAACATCATGTCGCTGGGCGGCATCGCGATTGCCATCGGCGCGATGGTCGACGGCGCCATCGTGATGATCGAGAACCTGCATGTGCATCTGGCCCGTAACGATGCCCGCCGGCATTGGCAACGGGTGCGCGACGCGGCGGTGGAGGTCGGCCCGGCGCTGTTTTTCTCGCTGGCCATCATCACTTTGTCGTTTGTGCCGGTGTTCAGCCTGCAGGCGCAGGAAGGGCGGCTGTTCGCCCCCCTGGCGTTTACCAAGATCTACGCGATGGCGGCCGCCGCCGGGCTGGCGGTGACGCTGATCCCGGTGCTGATGGGCTATCTGGTGCGCGGCAAGATCCGGCCGGAAATGGCCAATCCGTTGAATCGGTTGATGGCGCGCCTGTATGGCCCGGTGCTGGCAACGGCGTTGTCCCGCCCGTGGTGGGCGCTGGGTCTCGGTACGCTGGTGGCGCTGAGCGCCATCTGGCCGGCCAGCCGTCTGGGCAGCGAATTCATGCCGGCGCTGGATGAGGGCGACTGGATGTACATGCCCACCACCCGCCCGGGAATCGCTATTGGCAAGGCCCGCGAGCTGTTGCAGCAGACCGACAAGCTGATCAAGTCGGTGCCCGAAGTGGACACGGTGTTCGGCAAGATCGGCCGCGCCGAAACCGCCACCGACCCCGCGCCGCTGACCATGATCGAGACCACCATCACCTTCAAGCCGGAAAGCGAATGGCGGCCCGGCTACACGCGGGAGGACATTCGGGCAGAGATCCGCGAACGGGTTCAAATCCCGGGTCTGACCAATGCCTGGGTGATGCCGATTGCCACGCGGATTGACATGCTGGCCACCGGCATCAAGACCCCGGTAGGCATCAAGGTCAATGGGCCGGAGCTGGCCGTCATCGAGCGGATCGGCCGCGAGCTGGAGCAACTGCTGCCAACCATACCGGGGACCGCCAGCGCCTATGCCGAGCGGGTGGTCGGCGGCCGTTTCATCGACGTGGACATTGACCGCGCCCGCGCCGGGCGCATGGGCCTGAACATCGCTGAGCTGCAAGGCATCGTGCAGCTGGCCATCGGTGGCATGACCGTGACCGAAACCGTGGAAGGACGCGAGCGCTATCCGGTTAACCTGCGTTATCCGCAAGCGTGGCGGGATTCGCCGGAAGCGTTGGCCGCCCTGCCCATCGTGACCCCGGCGGGCCGGCACATCACCCTGGGCGATGTGGCCGCGATCCGCATCGAGGACGGGCCACCGATGATCAAAACCGAAAACGCCCGGCCCAGCGGCTGGGTGTATGTCGACATTGCCGACCGTGACCTCGGCGCCTATGTACGCGATGCCCAGGCCCGGGTGGCCGAGGCCATCACCTTACCGCCGGGCTATTCGCTGCACTGGGCCGGCCAGTACGAATATCTGCAGCGGGCGCGCGACCGCCTGGCCGTGGTGGTGCCAATCACCCTGGCGATCATTGTGCTGCTGCTGTACGCCGCTTTTCGCAATGCCGCGCATGTGGTGCTGATTCTGTGCACCGTGCCCGTGGCCCTGGCCGGCAGCCTGTGGCTGCTGTGGTGGCAGGGGTTTGCGTTGTCGGTGGCGGTGGCCGTAGGACTGATTGCGCTGGCCGGGGTGGCGGTCGAAATCGGCGTGGTGATGCTGAGTTACCTGCAGCAGGCGCTGGCGTCACCAGACCCAACAGGCGCAGCGCAGGAGCCATCGGCCCCATCGTCTGGAACCGCGGAGGCCGGGGCCGCAGCCGTACAGCCGCTCGACCCGCTGCAGCATGCGGTGCACGACGGCGCCCTGCGCCGCTTGCGGCCGGTGCTGATGACCGCCACCGCCACCATCGCCGGCCTGCTGCCGATTCTGTGGAGCGACGGCACCGGCGCCGAAGTGATGCAGCGCATCGCCGCGCCGATGGTTGGCGGCATGATCACCACCTTGCTGCTGGCCCTGGTGGTGCTACCGGCCGGATTTCTGCTACTGGCGCGGCGGCGGGCCGCTTAAGGCTGCCAGCGCAGCACATGCGGAGCCGCCGGGTTGTCGGCATCGCCACGGCTTTCGGTGGTGCCGGCATCTTCTGACAGCCGCAGCGTGTCATACGCGGGACGCGCGAGCGTCCAGTCGCCTGCCCGCGCTCGCGCATAGGCCGCGTCGCTAAGACAGCCATTGGCCGGCTGCATCTGCCCGACCGTGGTCCAGCCGGTGTTTTGCCGGGCCAGCAGGGGGTAATGGCAGCCGCTGCCCGGCGGCGGCACGAAAATCCATTCCGCCGGCGGCTGGCGGTCGAGATCAGCAGACAGCAGCAGGCACGGCGCGGTGGCGGATGGGCACAGGCCCGGCCCGTCCCGCAGGGGCCGCCCGAATTCGGACAGCAGTGTCGTCAACTGTGTGCGCAGATCGTCCGGCAGCGTCGCGCCTGCGGGGGCCGTAATCAGCGCGCCGGAGATGAGCGCTCGTTCCAGGATTTCGGCGGGCACCGAGTTTACGGCGTAGAAGGCTTCTGCCTCCAGGACCGACTGCAACATCGCGGCGCGTTTGTCATCGCCCTGCTCGATCGCATCACGGGCTGCGGCGGCGACCGCGGCGTGTCCGGCCCGCCCGAGCGAGAAACGCAGATAGGCCCAGTCCGTGGGGTCGGCGGAGGCCCCGGCGGCATGCAACCGGTCGAGCTGGTTGTGCAGCGTCATGGCGCGTACGTTGATGAACGGAGCCTGGCTGAGCAGCAGCGCGACCACCAACACCAGGCCCAGCGCCCGATTGACCGGACCCAGCCCCGGCTGGGAGCCGGCAGGGCGACGCCATCCGCGCACGGAGCAGACGACATATCCCAGCGCATAGGCCACGCTCATCGCGACGGCCAATAGCCCGTAGAGACGCGGGACGGTCAGCCCGTATTCGAGCGCCCGCACACCCATCGCGTAGGCGGCAAACGCGGCCAACGGCAGCAGAAAGATCGTGCCGACCTGCACCAGCCAGCGCAGCGGCGCGGGTGTCTCGGGGGCCGATGCTGCCCGCTCACCATGGTTGTCAGGGACTGCCGGGTCTGCCGGGCCCTCGGCGCCGTTGATCAGCGCGATCATCAGCAGAATCAGGCTGAGTAGCAGTGTGGTGGCGCGGCCGGTGTCCCACAGCAGATTGCGGTCGCCCAGCAGCAGCGCCACGGCGAACAGCACGACCACCGCCGCCGTGGCGGGAAGCAGCACCCGCGCCATGCTCTGGCACAAGCGCAAGAGGTTGTGCAGTGCGCCCCGGTGGCGGCGGCCCAGCGTCAGGCCAAACCCCACCAGCAGGCCCGTCACCGGAAACTGGAAGGCCTCTTCACCCAGCAAACTCTCCAGAAAGCGCAGGCCCAGCAACGCAAACAGCTCCGCGGTCAGCCACAGAATCAGCCAGCACAGCAGCGTGAAGGCCGCCGCGGTGAGCAGGGTCAGCAGATTGTCCCAGGCGCGGTGATAGAGCAGGGAATAGCCCCCGCGCGTCCTGGTGCCGGGCGGGTCGGCCAGCGCCTGCAGATACGGCATCGCCACGAACCAGGCCAGGGCCAGGCTGCCGACATAGGGTGCGAAGATGCGCCCCGCGTCAGGATGGCGCGTCGGGTCAAAGGCCTGGCCGATGGTCAAGGCCAGCACCAGCACCACCGCTGCGGTGGCCAGCGCGACGAGCAGCGGGCGGACAAGAGGCCCGTGGCGCAGCAACAGCGACAGCGTCAGCGGAACAGCCAGGGTCAGGCTGAACCAGACGGCGCGCAGCGGTGCCGGGGTGAACCATTCCCACCCACCGACAATGGCCTGTTGCGCCAGCAGCAGGAACAGGCTGGCGCCGCTGGTCAGCGCCAGCACCAGGCGCTGGCCGCGGGCGTCCAGCGTGTCGTCGGGGATCAGGTCAGCGGCGGTCCGATGGCCCGAAAAACGCAGCGGCGAATGGTCATCATCCATCCGGCCATTATGCGTCCGGGCCGTCCGGGCCGATCAGGACACTGACAGAAGCGTGTCAGGCAGCGGCGAGTTGCCGCTGCATGGCCTGCAGGCGCGACAATTGCTCGCGCAGTGCCTGCTCGATCTGTAGAGCATCTAGACGGCTCTTGATCTCGCTGTTTTCCCACTGGGACTTGATCTGCTCGCGCGCCGCGTCGATTTTGGCGCTTTGCAGATCCGCCCACTGGGCGAGCGTGGCCTTGAAGTGAGCCCATTCGGCGTCGACCTGGTCACGCAGTTCCGTCATCCGGTCGTGCTGCGGACGGCGGGCCAGCACTTCGGCGACCCGCTCCAGCTCACGGGTTACCCGGGCTTGCTGAATTTTGACCTCGGGCACGCGCTTC
>JBDNBC010000328.1:0-18920 GCA_039768115.1 Oceanococcaceae bacterium | reverse complement strand
CTGGTCTTGCTGCATGCCGCCGCCGCGATGACGCAGCGGCTATCCGCGCAGGTGGTCGCGCCCGAGACGCGCACCAACGTGCCCTTGCGGATCGTCTCGGTGCATGCACCGGCGGAACGGCCGGGGCCACTCCGGGTCGTGGCACGGGATGAACACGGGCTTCTGCTGCGCCTGAACGACTGGAAATCGCCGGCGGAGGCCTTGCCGCGGGGGCGGTTGATCTGCGCCGATCTGCGTTTGCGGCCACCGCAGGGGAGCGTCAACTTTCATGGCTTTGATTACGGCCGCTGGCTGTACGCCGAGGGCGTTGCCGCCACCGGCACACTGCGCGCCGTTCGATCATGCGCGGATGCGGCCGACGCAACACATGCCAGGACGGCGCAACCCGCGACGCGGTTGATCACTCCGGGCGCCGGCGAGCAGATGGCGTATCCGTCCGCATCCTCGTCACCCTGGGAGGGAATAGCCGATAGCCCGGGACGGTCCCTGCTGCAGGCTCTGCTGGTGGCTGACCGTGAAGGATTTACGCCGGAAATCTGGGACACCCTGGCGCGCACCGGCACGTCGCATCTTTTCGCGATATCCGGCCTTCATGTGGGGCTCATCGCCACTGCGGCAGTGCTGCTGGGGCGGCTGGTGTGGTTGCTGATCCCGGCAGTACAGCTGCGCTGGAGCCGCACCCGGTTTGCGCTGGTTATCGCCGTCATGGCCGTACTGGGCTACATGGTTCTGGCCCATGCTCAGGTGTCGGCTCAGCGGGCTGGAATCTGTGCATTGCTGGTATTGACGTTGTGGCTCAGTGGCCGGCGAGTCGATCCGCTGGCGGGGTGGAGCTGGGCGCTGCTGGTGGTGCTGCTGGTTAATCCCTTTGTCGTGCTCGGCCCGGCGCTGTGCCTGTCGTTTGTGGCGGCCTTGATTCTGCTCTCGATAGTGCCACGCATTCGCGTGCGTCCGGTCTGGCAGCAACTGCTCATCATCCAGCTCGGGCTGAGCATCGTGATGCTGCCCTGGGTGCTGTTCTGGTTTGGACAGGCATCGGTTGCCGGGCTGGCGCTTAATCTGTTGCTGGTGCCGGCGATGGCGGTGTTCCTGCCACTGGGCCTGCTGGTTCTGCTGCTGGCCTGGCTGGGCGAGGTCAGCGGGTTGCAGCTCGCGATCGCGGTGCTGGACAGGCTGTATCAGGTGCTGGAGCAGATCGCGGCCCAGCCCCTCTCAGCCTGGGTAGTGCCGGTGCGTTTTCCATTCCTGGCGTTGCTGTCTGGTGTGCTCTCGGTAGTGGCGTGTAGCCGTACGCGGTGGCGTGCACAGGCCATGCTGGGTGGCGTCGCTGCCGTGGCGCTGGCCTTGGCGGTCCGGCCGGTGGCGGCGCCGGATCATGGCGCGGCACGGCTGTGGGTGTTGGATGTGGGGCAGGGCCAGGCCATCGTGATGCAGACCGCCCGGCACTGGGTTGTGGTTGATGCGGGGCCGCGCGCTCCGCAGGGACGTTTTGACGCCGGGGCCATGATCGTCCATCCGCATCTGCAGTTTCATGGCGCACGCCGGATCGATCTGCTGGTGGTCTCGCATGGCGATCTTGATCACGATGGCGGGACCGCGGCCGTGCTGGCCCGTTACCCGGTACGCAAGCGCTGGGGCCACGGCGGGGCATCGTGTGAATCATCCCGAATCTGGAAGGCGGATGGCGTAACGGTACGCAGTATTCCGCTCGGCGCCTCGCCCGCCTGGTCGGGCAATGAGCGCAGTTGCGTGGTCGAAGTGCGCGTCCGCGGGCAACGCGTCCTGCTCACCGGTGACATCGAATCCCGGGCGGAAGCGGCCTTTGTCGCGCGCGGTGGTGCGACGGCAGGACCGTATGCGCTGGTCAGCGTACCGCATCATGGCAGCAACAGCTCGTCCTCGGCGGCGTTCATCCGGCATGTCGATGCCGGGCTGGCGGTTGTCAGCGCCGGGCGCCACAACCGCTGGGACTTTCCCCGGCCGGAGGTGCAGCAGCGCTGGTCTGCCGCGGGTGTGGAGCTGCGTGGAACGCATGCCGGTGGGGCGATCCGGATCGACCTGCCCGCCATGACCATCAGCCGCCCGGCTCCCCGACCCTGGTGGCGTCCGGACTCCGCACACACGGCACCGTGGCCGTGAGTCGTGGCGCGGTCTGTCGTGGCGGGGGGGGAGCCTCTATCATGCGCGGATGAAAGCGCATCTTCCCGATCCGCCGCGAACCTCCCGCGAGATTTACCTGCGGCTGTTGCAGTACGCGCGGCCGCATGGGGGCTACTTCGTCATCGCGGTACTCGGAATGGCGGGCTATGCGCTGGCCGATGTCAGCTTTATCGCGTTGATGAAGCCGCTGCTCGATGAGTCCTTCGTGGCCCAGGATGAGGCCGCCATTGCGGGCATGCCCTGGATCATCCTGCTGCTGTTTCTGTTTCGCGGAGTGGCAGCCTACGCTTCGGCGTACGGGATGGCAGCTGTGGGCAGGGCCGTCATCAAAAGCGTGCGCGAGGACGTGTTCGAGCACTTTCTGCAGTTGCCGGTGAGCTATTACGACCGCTCCAGCTCGGGCAACATGCTGGCGCGTCTTACCTATCATTCGGAGCAGGTGGCCGAAAGCACCAGCAATGTCATTACGGCGATGGTGAAGGATGGCCTGACCGTGGTGGGGCTGGTCGGGGTGATGTTCTGGATGGAGTGGCGTCTGGCGCTGTTTGTGCTCGTCGTCGGCCCGATCATTGCCGTGCTGGTAGGCGCGGTGTCCAAGCAGTTCCGCGTGATTTCCCGGCGAATTCAGGATTCCATGGGCGGGGTGTCGCATGTGGCCGAGGAGATCATTCAGGCACAGCGGGTGGTCAAGCTCTTCGGCGGTCAGGCGTACGAGCGGGCGCAGTTTCTGACCGCCAACGAGGCCAATCGGCGCATGAACGTGCGTCTGGTGGCGACGCGGGCGGGTTCGACCGCCAGCGTGCAGTTCATTGCGGCCTGGGCCGTTGCGGCGATCATTTATATCGCCACCTCGCCCACCGTGCTGGATTCGATGACGCCGGGCACCTTCGTCGCCTTCATGGGTGCGATGCTGGCCCTCATGGGGCCCCTGAAACATCTGACTAATCTCAACGAGAAACTGCAGAAGGGCATTGCCGCGGCCACCGACATCTTCGCGTTGCTCTATGAGCCGGTGGAAGCGGACGATGGTGAGGAGTTGCGACTGCCGGTCCGCGGCGCCGTCCGCTTCGAGCGCGTGGGGTTTGCCTATCCCGGCAGTGAGCGGCCCGTGCTGGACAACATCACGTTGGACATTGCGCCCGGCGAGACGGTGGCCTTTGTCGGCCGGTCCGGCAGTGGCAAGAGCACCTTGCTGAGCCTGCTGCCGCGCTTCTACGAGCCGCGTAGCGGCGTAATCTATCTCGATGAGCAGCCGATACAGACTCTGAACCCGCAGGCACTGCGGCGCCAGATCGCGCTGGTCGATCAGAACGTTACGTTGTTCAACGACACCATCGCGCGCAACATTGCCTATGGCGAACTGGCGGACGCGAGCCGCGCCGACATTCAGGCCGCGGCGGAACGGGCGCATGCATGGGAGTTTATTCGTGCGCTGCCGCAGGGTCTGGATACACCGGTCGGGCCCAATGGCGTGATGCTCTCCGGCGGTCAGCGGCAGCGGCTGGCCATTGCGCGCGCGCTGCTCAAGCCGGCGCCCCTGTTGATTCTGGACGAAGCCACATCGGCGCTGGACACCGAATCCGAGCGGGTGGTGCAGGACGCGCTGATGGCATTGATGGAAGGCCGGACCACCCTGGTCATTGCCCATCGTCTGTCGACGGTTCTGCACGCCGATCGCATCGTAGTGATCGATCAGGGACGCATTGTCGAAACCGGCACCCACACCGATTTGCTGGCACGCGACGGGGAATATGCCGCGCTGTACCGGTTGCAGTTCGCGGGCAGTGACGGAGCGGCGGAAATCTCCGGTGTTGCCTAGGCCCTGATGACGGTCACCCATCTCGATCATCGTTCCGCCCTGGAGGCGGCGATCGTCCGCCGCTGGTATGGCACATCACCCGGATGGCTGTGGTTGCTGTGGCCGCTGGAGCGGCTGTTTCATGCGGTCGTCTGTGGGCGTCGTGCGCGGGCCCTGCGCCGTCGCGCGACGCAGCCGCGGGTGCCGGTTCCGGTCATTGTGGTGGGCAATATTGTGGTGGGGGGCGCAGGCAAAACCCCGGTGACGATGGCGCTTGTGCGCGCGCTGGCTGAGTCCGGATGGCGTCCGGGCATTGTCAGCCGCGGGCATGGCCGTCAGCGGGCGCAGGTTGCGCGGGTTCATGCGGATTCGACCGTTGCGGACGTGGGGGATGAGCCTTTGCTGCTGGCGCGCGAGACCGGGATGCCGGTAGCCGTGGCGCGCGATCGTTTTAGTGCCGCGCAACAATTGGTTGATGCGGGTTGTGACGTGATAGTGGCCGATGATGGCTTGCAGCATTACGGCCTGGTTCGAGACATCGAAATCGGCGTCATTCCGGGGGCGCGTCGCCAAGGGAACGGCCATCTGCTGCCCGTCGGCCCCTTGCGTGAAACGCCGCACCGGCTGGCGGCTTGTGACTATCGTGTCGTGATCAATGGTCCGGCCGCGCCCGATGAGTGGGGCATCACCGCGCGAGCGGGCCGGCTGCGGCCGATCAGTGGGGCGGGGGACAGCTTGACACTGGAGCAGCTGCGCGGAACTTCGGTCGTGGCCATCGCCGCCATCGCGCACCCCGAGGCGTTCTTTGCCACCCTGCGTGCGGCGGGGCTGGAAGTCGAAGAGCGACGCTTTCCTGACCACCACGCGTTCACGGCGGCCGATCTGCAGGTGCGACCGGATCAGACGCTGGTTATGACCACCAAGGACGCCGTCAAGTGTGGCTCGTGGACCGGTCCGCGCAGCTACATGCTCGAATACACTGCCGAACTTCCCACGGCGCTACGTGCGGCTGTGCTGCGCGATGTGCAGCAGCACAGCCAGCGCTGGCGCCAGTCAACCCCTGAATCTCAAACAAGGATTGCCGATGCTTGATCCCTCTCTCCTGGACATCCTCGTGTGCCCCGTCAGTAAACAGCCGCTGGTCTGGGACGCGCAGCGGCAGGAACTGCAGTGCAAGGCTTCGGGCCTGGCCTATCCCGTGCGCGACGGCATCCCGGTGCTGCTCGAGTCCGAAGCCCGGCGGATGGACGACGACGAAGCGAAATGACGGTTCGCATCGTCATCCCGGCGCGTATGGCCTCGTCGCGGCTGCCGGGGAAAGTCATGGCCATGCTGGGGGATCGTCCCGTCGTGGGGCATGCGGTGAACGCTGCGCAGCGCAGCGGCCTCGGCGACGTCTGGGTGGCCACGGATGCGCCGGAGGTGGCCGCGTGGGCGCAGTCGCATCGCGTCGCGGTGGGCATGACCCGCAGCGACCACCCGTCCGGCAGTGATCGCATCCACGAACTGGCCGTGGCGCAGGGCTGGCCTGATGAGGACATCGTCGTGAATTTGCAGGGGGACGAGCCGTACATGCCGGTGGAACTCCTGCGGGCCGTCGCGCGGGCCTTAGAGCAAAGTCCGGCCGACTGGGCGACCGTCGCGGTGCCGATTGCAGACCCGGCGGAATTCGCAAACCCTGCCTGTGTGAAGGTGGTCTGCTCTACGGCAGGTGACGCGCTGTACTTCAGTCGCGCGCCGATTCCACACCCTCGAGACGGCGATGAACGGGCATGCCGGCCCCTGCGTCATGTCGGGCTGTACGCTTATCGCGTGGGCGCCCTGGCACGCTATTGCCAAATCGCCCCTACGCCACTGGAGCAGACGGAAAAGCTTGAGCAATTGCGCGCGCTGGAAAGCGGAATGCGCATCCGTGTGCATGTCGCCAGCGTCGCGCCTCCGGCAGGCATTGATACGCCCGCCGATCTGGAGCGGGCCCGACAGCAGCTCGCGACGACCGGGATTCGGTAGTCGCGAGCGGCGGCGCCGGGCTAGCTTGCGTCCTTGCGGGTTTCGACCATCACCAGACGCGGTGCATCGTCGTCGTCGTCCTTCTCGCTGTCTGCTGCATCCGCCTCGGTTTCTGCTGCGGATTCGGCAGACGCGGTCTCCGTTTCAGCGACGGATGGCTCGAGGGTCGGCTCGCCTACCGTTGCCATGGGAGGTTCTGGCGGGATCTCCGATGCCACCGGTGGCTGTTCGGTGGGGGCCGCCTGATCGACGACAGGTACAGCGTCAGGGGCGGACGCTACGTCAGCCGTGGCCTCGCTCGTTACTTCGGCTTCGGCTTTCACTTCAGCACCGACGGTAGTCTCTGGTTCGGCGTCTGGGGAGGCCGGTGCCGGCGCGGCGTCCACAGTGGCGTCGTCCTGCGACTCGAGGACGGGCGGCGTTGCGGCTGACGCCTCATCCGCGGTCACCTCGGACGGGACGGGGCTATCCTGAAGCGGCGGAGCCTGCGTTGGCTGCGCTGCGCCAGGCTCAGCGTTGCCAGAGTCTTCCGCCTGTACTGCGGGAGTGCCGGTTTCGTCGGACGGGGACGCCGCGGCCACGGTCGCCACAGCGGCGGGCGGGCCCGAATTGTCAGACGCGCTGTCGTCAGGCGTCCGCTCTGCGCTGCTCGCGGAATCCGCCGTGTCGTTCTCCGTCGCGGCGTTGCGTTCACCGCGCCCGCGGCCACCGCGGCGGCTGCGACGCCGGCGCGGACGGGTCGGCTCATCGGTATTCGTGTCCGCGTTGTCGTTGCCTTCGTTACTTTCGACCGGGGTATTCGCGTCCTCGGTGGTCAGCGCATCGGCCGTGCCGGCATCCGCCTGTGATTGCGCCGGCGTCACGTCGCTGTCGGCCGCTGTCGATTCCTTGGGCGTGGTGACGTCGTCCCGTGGCGTTGCCGGCGCGCTGTCCGACGACGCATCGGCGCTGGCCTCAGGGGCGCCGTCCTGACGGGTTTGTGACTGGTTTGTTTCGGCATTTGCCGCGTCGGTCGTCGCCGCGCCCCCGCGCCGCCGGCGTCCGCCACGGCGACCGCGGCGCCGCGAACGGGTGCCGGTGTCATTGCCGGTGGACTCGTCGGGCTCGCTGGTCTGGACGGTGACGGGACCGCTGTTGGAACTGGTGTTGGCCGTGTCGCTCGTCGCGCTGCTGCTGTCGGCGGCAGCGGGGGCACCCCCGGCGGAGTCGCTGCGTCGGTTGCGACGGCGCCGCTTGCTGGCACCGTCGTCAGCCGTTGCGGCAGGAGAATCCGCGGATTTTCCTGCGGTCGCGGGCTTGGCATCGCGATTGGTGACCAGGGCGTCATCGCGTCGCGTGCCACGCCGGTTGCGATTGTTGCGGTTGCCTCCCCGGGGGTTGCGATCATCGCGCCGCGAGCGGTTGCCGCTGTCGTTGCGGCGCTGTGCCGGTTTGGCGGGCAGCGGCTTGGGCTGTTCTTCCGTGGCGGGCGCGCTGCGGAAGATGGCGACAAAGGCCGTCCACAGACGCGCCAGCAGCGAGGGCCCCGCCGGTGTTGCCGGCGCAGCCGCGCGGGGTTTGGCCGGGGCCGGTGCCGGCGCTTCCGGTGCGGGGCGCGCGGCGGGCATGGGAGCCGGAGTGGACGGCAGAACGCCTGTCACGATCGGGATTTGCGCGATGCGTCGTGGCCGGTTGGGGTCGCCATGCGCGGTATCGGCGGATACCACGGGTGCGGCGCCAATCAGGGCATGGCTGACCGCGTTGTTGTCGGCCTCGCCAAGCTGATCTTCGCGGATGCGCACGATTTCAAACTGCGGCGACTCCAGGTGCGGGTTGGCAACCAGTGTGATGCGCACCGAAGTGCGATCTTCCACTGCGCCCAGCGCCGAGCGTTTCTCATTGAGCAGATAGGTGGCCACGGTGGCCGGAAGCTGGGCAATGACCCGGCCGGACTTCTCTTTCAGCGCCTCTTCTTCCACCAGACGCAAGACCTGCAATCCGGTGGATTCCACCGTGCGGATGGTGCCCTGACCGTCGCAGCGCGGGCAACGCAGATGCGTGTGCTCGCTCAACGAGGGCCGCAGCCGCTGACGCGACATTTCGAGTAGGCCGAATCGCGAAATCCGCCCCAGTTGAATGCGGGCCCGGTCCAGCTCGCAGGCCTCGCGAAGGCGGTTTTCCACCTCGCGCTGATTCTTGTTGGCCAGCATGTCGATGAAGTCGATGACCACCAGGCCGCCGAGATCGCGCAGGCGCAGCTGGCGGGCGATTTCATCCGCCGCTTCGAGGTTGGTGTTCAGCGCCGTTTCCTCGACATTGCTCCCCCCGGTCGAGCGCGCCGAGTTGATGTCGATGGCGGTCAGCGCCTCGGTACTGTCAATGACAATCGAACCGCCCGAGGGCAGGCGCACTTCGCGACGATGTGCCGATTCAATCTGCGACTCAATCTGGTAACGCGAGAACAGCGGCGTCGAGTCGTCATAGAACTTGAGCCGGTTCTGCTGGCCGGGCAGAACCATGCGCATGAATTCGTCGGCGTGATCGTAAATGCCCTTGGCGTCGACAACGATCTCGCCGATGTCCGGCTTCAGGTAATCGCGCAGCGCGCGAATGATGATGTTGCTTTCCTGATAGATCAGAAACGGCGCCTTGCGGTCGTAGGTCGCGCCGAGCAGCGATTGCCAGAGATCGAGCAGGTAGTTCAAGTCCCACTGCAACTCGTCGGCCGCGCGCCCGACACCGGCGGTCCGGGCGATGGCGCCCATCCCGGCAGGCAGCTCCAGGCTGGCCATCGCTTCGCGCAGCTCCGAGCGGTCTTCGCCGTCGATGCGCCGCGACACGCCGCCGGCCTTGGGGTTGTTCGGCATCAGCACCAGGTAGCGGCCGGCCAGCGAGATGAAGGTGGTCAGGGCCGCGCCCTTGGTGCCGCGTTCTTCCTTGTCGACCTGGACGATGAGCTCCTGGCCTTCCTTCAGCACGTCTTTCATGCTGAATTTGTCGCTGCCCGGTTCCTTCAGAAAGTACTCGGGAGAAATCTCGCGGAGCGACAAAAACCCCTGCCGTTCCTCACCATAGTTGACGAAGCACGCCTCCAGTGAGGGTTCGATTCGGGTAATTTTTCCTTTGTAGACATTGCCCTTGCGTTGTTCGCGCGCGGCGGATTCGATGTCCAGATCCAACAGCCGCTGGCCGTCGACGATCGCCAGCCGCAGCTCTTCGGGCTGGGTGGCATTGATCAAGATGCGTTTCATTGTTGTGGTCTCAGGCTCGACCGCGAATTGCAAAGCGGGAGCCGGTCAGTCAAACGGAAAACCCTGCGCCAACCTGGCCGCAGGAAGTAACATGCGTGCGGGAATTGCATACCCCCTCGCGGGCATACGAAGCACCCGCATGTGTCCCGGGGAAGGCAACGGGAAGCCGGCGCTTCGCGCCTCCATCCGTTGCTGTCACGTAATCAGGACAATTTATTGTGCCACAGGACCTGATGCCTGTAACGACACCGGCCCGTCGGGTCACCGTGGATGCGGCGAGTGACGGGCAACGGCTGGATAACTTCCTGCTCCGCGAGACCGCGTTGCCGCGCACCCGTGTCTACCGATTGATCCGCAAGGGCGAGGTGCGGGTGGACGGTGGACGCTGCAAGCCCATGCAGAAATTGCGCGCCGGGAATGAGGTCCGTATCCCGCCACTGCGCCGGGACGAACCGGATGAGCGCGCGGGCTCGCCGCCGCAGGACATGCTTGATCGTCTGCAGTCGTGCGTGGTGTTGACCCGGCCTGGTTTGCGCATCATCAACAAGCCCTCGGGCTGGGCCAGTCAGCCGGGCAGTGACATTCGCTGGAGCCTGGTCGAGCTGGTGCGAGCCGCCTGGGGGCCGCAATGGCAGCCGGCCCATCGGCTGGACCGTGCCACCTCGGGCTGTATGGCCATTGTCGAAGGCCGGCCGGCGCATATCGCCTTTGCCGCCGGTGACTGGCGCAAGCAGTACCTGGCGGTAGTGCATGGCGTGGGGCCGGCGCAGGAGGCCCTCTGGGAGGATGCGCTGATGCGCCGCGCATCGGGCCAGGTCGAAGTGACGACCGCCGATGAGCCGGGCGCCAAACTGGCGCGCCTGCAAGTGCGGACGCGCCAGCAGACCGGCCCGTTCAGTTGGCTGGAGATCACCCTCGATACCGGCCGCATGCATCAGATTCGCGTGCAGTGCGCGGCGCGTGGTCTGCCGCTGATTGGCGATGAGCGTTACGGCGACCGGGCGCGCGACCGCACCAGTTTTGGTCCCCGCCGGCCGCGGTTGGCGTTGCATGCACTCTCGTTGACGGGTGAATGGCAGGGGGAGCCGGTCATCGCGCAGGCGGAACCCGACGCCGACTTTCAGGCTCTACAGCTCGCGATGGGCGGGGCACTTTCCGGGCAGATTGAACAATGACGACAGCACAACATCCCGAAGTCCTGGTTTTCGATTGGGATGGCACTCTGGTGGATTCGGCCGGCGACATCGTGGGTGCGATGCGTGAGGCCAGCCGGATCCTCGGCCTACCCGAGCCTCCGGAAGAGCGGATGCGCCGGGCCATCGGTCTGGGTCTGGCAGAAGCATTTCGGCAAATCTTTCACGAGCACAGCGAGGACGAGCGCCGGGCCCTGATGGAGCAGTACCGACAGCACTACGTGCGGTTGCCCGCGCAGGTTCACGGTCAGGCGTTTGCGACGGTGCCTGAGACGTTGCAGATATTGCATGCCCGGGGGCACACCTTGGCCGTAGCGACCGGTAAGTCGCGGGCCGGCCTGGACCGCTCGCTGGCGGCAAATGATTTTGCGTCGTTGTTTCGCGCCACGCGGTGTGCCGATGAATCGGCGAGCAAGCCGCATCCGTTGATGCTCGAGCAGCTCAGCCTCACTTTGTGTGTCGAACCGGAGCAGATGCTGATGGTCGGTGACACCACGTATGACATGGACATGGCGCGCAGCTTCGGCTGTCGGGCCGTGGGAGTGGCCTGGGGCGTCCACGAGCGCGATGAGCTGTTCGACAGCGGCGCGGAAACCGTGCTTGAGGACCTGGCCGAGTTGCCGGCCTGGCTACAACACCGCTGAGCGGGCAGCGCTCATCCTTCTGCAGAGGCCGGCTACGCGGCGAATTCACGCAACATTGCCGCCGTCGCCACCAGCGGCAGGCCGATTAGCGCAGTCGGGTCATCACTGCGCAGTGAGCGCATCAGACTGATGCCCAGCCCTTCGGCCTTGAATCCGCCGGCGCAATCGACCGCCGGCTCATGCTCGACATAAAAAGCAATGTCTTCCGCACTGAGGTGGCGAAATGCCACCACCGTCGGGACGACCTGGCTCGCGACCACCCGGCCGTCGATGGCCAGACTGACGGCCGTGTCGAAATGTGCTTCGCGATCGGACAGGCACGCCAGCTGTTCGCGTTGCGCGCGCGCAGTGCCGGGCTTATGCAGGATCTCCCCGGCGCAGTGCGCTACCTGATCCGAGCCGAGCACGCGAGCGCCTGGTTGCTGGCGGGAGACGGCGAGCGCTTTGGCTTCCGCCAGCTGCCGGGCGCGCCGAGCCGGGTTGCGCTCGGTGCACAGACGCTCGTCCACGTCTGGCGCGACGCAGTCGAAAGGCATACGCAGCCGGGCCAGCAGCTCGCGGCGGTAGGGTGACGTGGATGCGAGAATGATAGGAGACGTTGACATCAGCAAAGGATGGTCATGGCCGACAAGCCGCGCATTCTGCCCAAGTGGGTGGCGCACACAAAATTGCATGACGGTTGGCACTTCGCGGGCGTGTTTCGTATGCCCGGCAGTGCGCAGGACTGGGTGGCCGGGGCCCGCTGGCCGGAAGCACTGCCTTTGGTGCTGACCTGCGCCCAGGCGGAGCGTGGCCGCCTGCAGCTTGAGATCACGCTCGAAGCGCAGGCGGCATTGCCGTGTCAACGGTGTGGCGAACTCCTGGACTGGCAGGAGACGATCACCCAGGCGGTGCTGCTGGTGGCGGAAGAAGATGCACAAAATCCGCAGGCGCAATGGGAAGTGGTTGATGACCGTGTGGAATTCGAGGCGCTACTGACGCAGGAACTGAGTCTGCACCTGCCCGATTTTCCGCGTCATACCGAGTGCGACTTGCAGGGGATGGCAGACGCACCCTAAAATGCCGGGTTTTCCCGATCCTGCGTGGCTCGCGCCGCGCATATCCAGGCACCGAGTCCACCATGGCTGTTCAGCAAAATCGCAAGACCCGTTCCAAGCGCGACATGCGCCGCTCCCACGATGCGTTGAGCGGTCCGACATTGTCGGTTGACGCCACGACCGGCGAAACGCACCGGCGGCATCACGTCACCAAGGACGGCTTTTATCGCGGCCGGCAGATCATCGTTCCGCCGCAGGTTGAAGACGACAGCGACGACGATATCTAGAACCGTCGCTGGTGGCGGGTGAATACGCCCGTCGCCAAGTGCTGGTTCAACCGCTCATCGTCAACCTGCCGACATGAACCCGTCTCCGGTCAGCATTGCTGTTGATGGTATGGGCGGCGATCATGGCCCGGCAGTAGTGGTGCCGGCCTGCGCACTGGCGCTCGCGGCTCATCCGGCCTTGACGATTCTGCTGGTCGGACGGCCAGAGGAATTGCAGGCCAAGTTGCAGGCACACAAGCTGCTGCAGCATCCGCGATTGCAATGCGTATCGGCGACCGAAGTGGTCGCAATGGATGACGAGCCGGCCAAGGCGCTGCGCGGCAAGAAAGATTCTTCCATGCGTGTGGCCATCAATTGTGTAGCCGATGGGCGCGCACAGGCCGCAGTCAGTGCCGGGAACACCGGCGCTCTGATGGCCACGGCGCGGTTCGTGCTGAAGATGATCGAAGGCATTGATCGCCCGGCGATCATGTCTGCCCTGCCTTCCGAGCGGGGCCGCACCCAGGTTCTCGACCTGGGCGCCAACGCCGAATGCCAGGCGGAGCATCTGTTGCAGTTCGCGCGCATGGGCAGCGCAGCCTGCCGGGTTCTGACCAACGCCGAATCACCGTCGGTTGGCCTGCTCAATATCGGCAGTGAAACCATCAAGGGCAATGCGATCGTCAAGGAGGCCGCGGCGCTTCTGGCCGCGTCAGGCCTGAATTATTTTGGTTTTGTCGAAGGCAATGACATCTACAAGGGTACGGTGGATGTCGTGGTTTGCGATGGCTTCAGCGGCAACGTGATGCTCAAGGCCAGTGAGGGCATCGCACACCTGATTGGCCAGGACTTGAAAAAGACCTTCACTGGCAGTTGGCATGGACGCCTGGTGGGCCTTCTGGGAGCGCCCCTGTTGCGGGCCATGAAAAAGCAGCTCGATCCCGGGCAGTACAATGGCGCCAGCCTGGTGGGGTTGCGCGGTGTGGTGGTCAAGTCGCACGGCGGCGCGGATGCGGCGGCCATGGCCAATGCCATCGCGATTGCGGCGATCGAGGCCGGCGACAACCTGCCGCAGCGTATTGCCGACGAACTGCGCGCCGATTCGGCGATTCCCTCGACGGCGTAGGTTCCCGCTCACCTCCTGCGCGGGCGGCGGGACAGGGCAGCGGCGAGGCTTACTGAACGAGCTGGTTCATGTCGAAGATCGGCAGCATGATCGCGAGCACGATTGTCAGCACAATGCCGGCCATGGCCAGAATCAGCACCGGCCCGAGCACGCCCATCACCGCGTTGATCATGGTGTCCACCTCCAGCTCCTGGTTGTGCGCAGCGCGTGACAGCATGTCGTCAAGCTCGCCCGACGATTCGCCGTTGGCGATCAGGTTCAGCGTGATCGGGGGAAACAGGCGGGACTCGCCCAATGATCGGGCGATGCCCGCACCTTCGCGGACCTTGCTGGCAGCCGTTTCGATGGCCTGCCGCATCGGCAGGTTGCTGACCACGCGTCCGCAAATGCCCATGGCTTCGAGAACGGGCACCCCGGCCGAAACCAGCATGCTGAAGGTGCGGGTGAAGCGCCCGGCGTTGACGCCCCGTTCAAGTTTTCCGAACAGGGGCAGGCGCAATTTGATGCGATGCCAGCGGGCCTTGAGATGCGGTCGACGCATGGCCAGTGTCCAGCCGACCACGGCCAGTACCAGCAGGGTCACCAGGATCGGCCAGTTTTCACGCAGGCCGTCACTGGCAGCAATCAGCATTTTGGTCAGCGGCGGCAGCTGCGCATCCAGGTTGGCGAACACCCCGACCACCTGCGGCACGACACTGGCGAGAAGGAACGAGACAATCGCGATCGAGGCGATGACCAGAATGACGGGGTAGGACAGGGCGGCGAAGATCTTTTTCTGCAGTTCCTGCCGTCGCTCGACATATTCAGCCAGACGCTCGAGCACGATATCCAGCCGGCCGGTGCTTTCCCCCGCTTCGACCGTTGCCGTGTACATGTCGTTGAAAATGTGATCGTACTCCGCAAGCGCGCTCGCCAGCGTGTGCCCTTCGATGACCTTGGAGCGGATGCCCATGATGACTGCTTTGACCCGGCCGCCATCCATTTGCTGCGCCGTTGTCGACAGGGATTCTTCGAGCGGCAACCCGGAGCGCACCAGCGTGGCGAGCTGCCGGGTAAACAGGGCCACTGTGGTCGATGGCAGGCCGGGACGCATGCCGAAGGAACTGCTGCGGCCCCGCTCGGCCTGCGCCACCTCGGTGACTTCGAGCGGCGTCAGCCCCCGTTCACGCAGCTTGCCGCGTACGGCGCGGGCCGTGTCGCCGTCCTCTAGGCCTTTTTTCTTGCGACCGCGGGCGTCTAGGGCGACATAACTGAAAGCGGCCATGGGCTACTCAGTCCTCGCGGGTGACGCGCAGGACTTCTTCCAGCGAGGTGATGCCGAGAAGCACTTTGCGCCGTCCTTCGGCGCGAATGCCAGGGCCCATGGTGCGGGCGTGCTTCTCCAGCGCCGCCTCGGCCGCGCCATCATGGATCATCGTGCGCATCGTCTCGTCCACGGCCACGACCTCATGAATCCCGATGCGGCCGGTATATCCGCTCTGGCGGCATTTGTCGCAGCCTTTGGGGCGATAGATGTGGCCATCGAAATCTGCCGGCAACTCGAGGAGTTCGCGCTCCGCGGCATCGGGTACGTGAGTCTCCCGACAATGCTCGCAGAGCGTGCGGACCAGACGTTGGGCGATCAGTCCAATCAGGCTGGAGGCCATCAGGAAGGGCTCCACCCCCATGTCCCGTAGCCGCGCTACTGCGCCTACGGCGGTGTTGGTGTGCAGGGTCGAGAGCACCAGGTGGCCGGTGAGTGAGGCCTGAACCGCAATCTCGGCCGTTTCCAGGTCGCGGATCTCGCCAACCATGACCACATCGGGATCCTGGCGCAGAATCGCCCGCAAGCCGCGGGCGAAGGTCATGTCGACTTTGGTATTGACCTGCGTCTGGCCGATGCCATCGAGGAAGTACTCGATCGGGTCCTCAACGGTGAGGATATTGCGGCTGTTGTCGTTCAGGCTGGTCAGCGCCGCATACAGCGAGGTGGTTTTGCCGGAGCCGGTGGGCCCGGTGACCAAAATGATGCCGTGGGGCTTCTTGATCAGCTCGCGCATGACCTCCAGCTGCGCGTCGCTCATGCCCAGGTGGCTGAGATCCAGCCGGCCGGCCTGTTTGTCGAGCAGGCGCAGCACGATGCGCTCGCCATACCCCGAGGGAATGGTCGAGACACGCACGTCTACCGGTCGTCCCGCCAGTTTGATCGAGATGCGCCCATCCTGCGGCACGCGCTTCTCGGCGATATCCAACTTGGACATCACCTTGATGCGCGACAGGATGAGCGGCGTCAGAGCCCGTTGCGGGGCGAGAACCTGGCGTAACACACCATCGACACGAAAGCGTATGACCAGGCGGTTTTCAAAGGGCTCGATATGGATGTCGGAAGCATTTTCCTTGACGGCTTCCGAAAGCATCGCGTTGATCAGCCGGATGATCGGCGCGTCATCGTCGGATTCGAGCAGATCCTGAGGCTCGGCCAGGGCCTCAACCGCAGAGTTCAGGTCCGCATCGTCATCCAGGCCCTGCATGGCTTGCATGGTCTCGCTGTTGTTGCCTTCGTAGCGCCGCTGTAGCTCGCGATCAAACTCGGCCGGCGAGACTTCGACCAGTTCGGGCAGTTGGCCGTCCAGCAAGCGCTGGATTTCGGCCAGGCTGGCCAGGGCAGGCTGCGGCCGGTGCAGCAGCTTCAGAGATCCGTCCTCTTCCGGTACGACCAGCACGCCGTGGCGCTTGGAGAAGGCGAAGTTCGGAAGTTTGACGGTGGCAGTGGCGTCCATGGTGTTCAACGCAGGTGGCCGCGACCCATTTTCATGCGCACGGCGGCGTCATCATCATCGCCTTCGGCGCCGTAAACGATGGGAGAGGTTTCCAGCTTCAGCGGCTTTCGCGCTTCCGGCACCGGCGGGGTCACCGGGGCGCTGACGTTGGGGGAAGAGTCCCGCAGATCCAGCACCGGAGCGCCGTCGTCACGCGCCGTCGGGCGTGGCGTGGAGGGGGTGGCCGCCGCATTGCCGCCACCGGGCAGGGTGTCGAGCACGCGCGGGCGGATCATTTCTTCCAGAGGGCTCAGCTGCGGGCCGGAATCGCCCCACGACAGACGGGTTTCCCGCGCCAGGCTCTGCAGTGAGCGCATCTGGTTGTACTTGCGCCGGGTGTAGTAGTTCGCGGTGTTGCGATCCCGCAGGATGGTCGGCCGAATGAACAGCATCAGGTTCTGCTTCGACTTGTTGACACTGGTGGATCGAAACAGAGCGCCGAGCACCGGGATGTCGCCCAGGATGGGGATTTTCTGTTCGGTCTGCTGCACGTTGTCGTCAATCAGTCCGCCGAGGACGAGGATGTCGCCGTCGTCGATCATGACGGTGGTTTCCAGCGTCCGTTTATTGGTGACCAGGTCCACGGCGCCGGCCGAGCCGGCGCTGATATTGGAAGACTCTTGCTTGATCTGCAGCTGGATACTGTCGCCCTCATTGATTTGCGGCGTGATTGACAAGGTCAGCCCCACATCCTGGCGCTGAATGGTCTGGAAGGGGTTGACGGCGCCCCCGGTAGCGCCGGTGTTCGAAAACGACCCGGTCAGGAACGGCACTTCCTGGCCTACCGAAATCTGCGCCTCTTCGTTATCCATCGTGACCAGTGACGGGGTGCTCAGCACATTGGTATCGCCATCGCCGTAGAGCACGGTCAGCAGCGCACCAAAGGTGGTCCCGTTATCGTTACTGCGGCCGCCGGCCACATTCAAGCCCTGGCCCAGGGCGCTCAATGCGGCCGTCGGTGTGCCGCTGCTGATGGCCGACGATACGGCGGACAGAATATTCGAATTCAGGATACTGGCCGCGGCAATGCGGTCCTCATTGAACACCGCCCAGTCCACACCGAGACTCCGCGCCTGGTTGACGCTGACTTCCGCGAGGATGCCTTCGACCAGCACCTGGGCACGACGGATATCGAGTTGGGCGATCACCGATTTCAGGCCGCGCATGATCTTCGGTGCTGCGGTAATCACCAGCGCGTTGGTATCGGGCTCAGCCACGATGCGGGTGTCGCCCGTAGCGGCATTGCCACCACCTCCCTGCGCAGCACCGCCGCCGCCGCTCTTGGTCTGCGATTCAGCGTAGCCCTCGAGGATTGGGGCGAGGGTCTCCGCATTGGCGTAGGACAGATAGATGACCTGCGTGTCGCCATCTTCTTCTAACGGGATATCCAGATGCGCGATCAGCCCGCGAACATTCAGCCGCTGGGTCTTGTCGCCGGAAATGAGAATCGAGTTGGTGCGTTCATCGGCCAGCACGACAAGCGGTTCCTGGCCCGAAGCCTGTTTCGCAGCCTGCGTGCCCTGCACCAGCCCCTGGATGACCTGCTGCACATCGGCGGCGCTGGCGTGCTTCAAGCGGATGAATTCGAGCTCGGAATCGGTGGATTGATCAATGCGACGGATGATCTCGGTCATCCGTTGCACGTTGGCAGCGCGATCCGAGATGATCAGCATATTGGAAGGTGAGTAGGCAGCCAGGTGGCCGTACTGCGGCACCAATGGGCGGAGGATGGGCACCAGCTGGGCCGCGGGAACGTTCTGGATCGATAGCACCCGGGTCACGATTTCGTCTTCGGCGAGGCCGTCGTACTCGAAGTAGCTGCCGCCGTCCTGCTTGGCGCCCACCTCGGGAACGATCTTGACCACCGGGCCGGCCGGAACCGCGGCGAAACCGTGGACCTGCAATACCGCAAGAAAAACGCTGTACAGCTCGTTCGGGGACATTGGCGAGGATGACAGCACTGTCACCTTTCCTTTGACCCGCGGATCCACAATGAAATTGACCCCCGTCAGTTCGCTGACGGTGGTGATCAAGGAGTTGATTTCCGCATCCTTGAGGTTCAGCGTCGTGCCCCCCTCGTTCTGCGCAAAAACAGAAAAGGGCAGCGCGATTAACGCGGCCAGGAGGCATTGGCGGAGGGCCGAAATCATGGATTGAGGCTCACAGAAAAGGATTGCTGGTTGCCAGCGCGCTCGATCGTGATGTCGATATTGCTGGCTTGAGACAACTCGCCGAGCAGTTGCAGGCTGCGCGAGGGGTCGTTGAGATCCACGCCATTGACGCGGGTGAGAATATCGCCGGGGCGCAGCCCCATTTCCCGGAACAGCTGACGATCGCGGCCAGGATAGATGCGATAGCCGACCAGCGCGCCATCGCGACGGGCGGGTTGCATGCGCATGTACTGCGAGGCCTTGGTCGGGTCGGTGAGCAGTTCGGCGCGGATGGAGCTGAGTTTCATCGCGGCCTCGGCACCCAGGATTTCCGTGCCCGCCGGCAGACCCCGTGCGGGGGGCACCGAGACCACCGCGTCCGGCGATGTTGGTAATTCTTTCTCCAGCCGTAACGTCTCGAGCCGCCCGGCGCGCCGGAGCAGGACGCGATCGGAAAGGACCGCATGAATGGTAGCGCCGCCGGGCACATCCATGCCGACGCTGTAGG
>JBDNBC010000327.1:0-2595 GCA_039768115.1 Oceanococcaceae bacterium | reverse complement strand
GCCCCGCAATTCGCGAAGCCTTGCTGGCGGGCAAGGCCTATATCCAGGTGCGCGGCGTGCACGATTCACCGCAAGCGGCGCTGCAGGTCTCTACCCCGGATGGCCAGAGCGGCAGTTTTGGCAGACAGTTGATCGCCACCACGGCGACGATGGAGATCACCTTGCACGGTGCGACCGGGCAGGTGCTGACGGTCTTTCGCGACCGCTTGCCCGTCGCCGTGATTCCGGTGCGGGCAGACCCCTTCGTGCACAGCCAGCCCATCTTCCGTTTGCCGCTGGACGAGGGGCCGCTGGGTTCGATCTGGCGGTTCGAGGTGCGCGATTTGCGCAGCCGCACCATTATCTCCAACCCGGTGTTTCTGGCCGGGCCGTGACCGTGCCGGATCTGATCATTACTGGCATGGTCGTTGCTGTCGGGCAATAATCATCGGTGTCTGCCGTGCAGACCCCTGCTAGAGAACCGGGAAGAACACAATGAAAGTATGGAATTGCGCCATTCTGGTGCCCGTCGTGATGGCGCTGGTAGCCTGTGATGGCGGGCGTATGGATGAAACCTTCAGTGATCGCAGCGGGGGCGCACGCGCCGACGCAGACGATGCCCGTGTGGTGGTGGCGGTCATTGACTCGGCCATCAACGCTTACCACGACTTCCTTTACGCCGGCAGTGCGATTTACCCCGACACGGCGCCTGCGGCCGTCACGCCGGCGGTGTTGCAGGAGCTGGGCGTTGCGCCCGAGAACGTCCTCGAGCTGACCCGCAGCGGTAACCTGGGTGCCGACATTGCCGCGGATCAGGCCATCTGGGACCGGCTTGAGCGCGGCGTGCCTTACTGGGTCAAGGGCACCAACGTGGTCATGCTGTCCTACGTTGCGGACGGGTTGCCGGTGCTGTTGCCGGATCCGGCCAAATCGCCGCACGGGCTGGGGACATCGGCCACGGTGCTCACGGCCAACCCGGAAGCGGTCATTCTGTTTGTTGAAACCGAAGGCGACCTCGCCAACGATCTTTCGCATGACTACGCTTTCCTGCACCCGGCCGTGGACATGATCAGCACCAGTTATGGGGTGTCGATTCCCAGCACCGGCTTTCCGCTGCCGGAGTGGCGCGCCTTTCGCAACAGCTATGCGGCCGTGGTCGAGCAGGGCAAATTGCACTTCAGCTCAGGTGGCAACGGCCCGGGCTTGACCCCGCTGCGCGCGGGCGCCGGCCCCTGGTGGAGCATTGGCGTGTCCGGCATCGAAGAGGGCACCTCCGAAGGGCGCTCGCTGCTCAGCGGCAACTTCCCGGATTTCGTTTCCGATTTCACGCAACTGCTGCCGTACTGCCATGACGCCGTGGACTGCTACAGCAATGTCGGCGGCACCAGCTTTTCGACGCCGCGGGCGGCCGGTGTCGCCTCCCGCGTGCTGCTTGATGCGCGCCGCGCCCGCGGGCATGGCGGGGGTATCCGCGTGGACGAAGGCCAGCCGATCATGGTGGATGGGGAGGCTCCGATCACTAACTGGAAGCTCCGGCGGGCGTTGGAACAGGCCGCCTATGTGCCGACGTTTGCAGACTTTGACCCGGTTGCTGCGGTCACGGACATCGTGGGAATTCCGGTGAATCCGGTGGCCCCATGGCTGCAGGTGGGTTGGGGTGATCTGACCGCGGACCCGGACAAGGGTGTGGTCAGTGCTGCGCTGGCCGACCTGGGCTTCGCGGGCATGGCGCGGGAGAAGGCGGCGGGGTTCTGCTCCTTCCAGACCTCGATCATTCAGGCGCGCCAGCTGTACTGGAACAACATCGCGGCGTTGCTACCGGATCTGTTCGGGGGCGATGTGCCACCTGGCGCACCGGAGACGGACCCGTTCGTCTACTGCGACGCCGCGGCGTCGCAGTAGCGCAGTCACGGGGGGCGGTCAGGACAGGACGCCGGGCGGCATCACCCGATGGCCACCAGTTCCGCCACATGCAGCGCCGCGCAGCGGCCCAGAGCGGGTAGGGAATAACCGCCTTCCAAGACCGAGATCACACGGCCCTGCGCACTGCGCTGGGTGTGCTCGCCAATGAGGCGGGTGACCCAGCGGTAGTCGTCGTCCTGCCAGTTGAGCTGCGCCAGCGGGTCGTCGCGATGGGCATCAAAGCCTGCCGAAATCAGCACCAGTTCGGGCTGGAAACGCTGCAACGCCGGTAGCCATGCCGCCGTCATGGCCTGTTGCGCGTACGCGCCGTCGCTGCCGTTGGGCAGGGGCACGCGAATCTGGTTGGCGCTGCTCGGCGGGTTCTGGTCCGGGTAGAGCGGGTAGCCGTAGGAATGCAGCACCAATGTATTCGGGTCAGCGCCGACGATGTCCGCCGTGCCGTTGCCGTAGTGCACATCGAAGTCAATAATCACGATGCGCTCGAGCCCGAAGACCCTGCGGGCGTGCGCGGCGGCGACGGTAATGCCGTTGAACAGGCAGAAGCCCATCGCGCGGTCCGTTTCGGCATGGTGGCCCGGCGGGCGCACGTTGCAGAAGGCGTTGTGCACCTGGCCCGTGCAGACCAGGTCCACGGCCTGCACCGCTGCGGCGCTGGCGAGTCGCGCCGCGCGCAAACTGCCAGCGTTCATCGCG
>JBDNBC010000326.1:0-4557 GCA_039768115.1 Oceanococcaceae bacterium | reverse complement strand
GAGGCGATGCCGGCGACCGCATTGCCCCCCCGAGTCCCGCTCACCGGGCGAGCGTCCCCTCGCCTCCCCGGCAGTGCGACAGCACGCCCGCAACCTGGGCATTGAATTGTCCCAGGTGCAAGGCAGCGGACCCGCTGGCCGTATCCGCCGAGAGGACCTGGATGCCTTTATGCACCAGGGGTCAAAGGCATCGACCGTCGATCACGCGCCGCGTACCGAGGTCGACTCGGTCAAGGTCATCGGCATCCGGCGACAGATTGCCGAAACCATGCAGCGCACCATGCAGCGCATCCCACACTTCTCCTTCGTTGAGGAGGTGGACGTCACCGAACTGGACGCGCTGCGCCAGCATCTCAATGCGCACCGAACTGACGGACAGAGCAAGCTGACGGTGCTTCCGTTTCTGATGCAGGCGCTGGTCCGCACGGCGCCCGCGTTCCCCCAGATCAACGCCAACTACGATGACGACGCCGGTGTGCTGCATCGCATCGCAGCCCTGCATATTGGCGTCGCCACGCAAACCGATAACGGCCTGGTCGTGCCCGTCGTGCGTCACGCCGAAACCCTGGACATCTGGGGCATGGCCGCGGCGTTATCCCGCCTGGCCAATGCCGCCCGTGCCGGCAAGGCTACCCGTGCTGAACTCAGTGGCTCGTCCATCACCATCTCCAGCCTTGGCCCCCTCGGCGGCATCGTCTCCACTCCGGTGATCAATGCGCCGGAGGTGGCCATCGTGGGCGTCAACAAGATGCAGGAGCGGCCGGTGATTCGCGGGGGCATGATGGTGCCGCGCCTGGTGATGAACCTGTCATCCTCCTTCGACCATCGCATTGTCGATGGTTGGGATGCGGCCGCATTTATTCAGCGCATCAAGAGCCTGCTGGAGCATCCGGCGACCCTGTTTTTGCCGTGAATGCGACCGTGCCCGGACGGCGATGCCGGGTCAGAGCACGGTTCGCGCCTGCGCAAACGCCGCCAGCGCGTGGGTGATATCCGCGGTGCTCAGAGCGGCTGACATCTGCGTGCGAATGCGTGCCGTACCCTGCGGCACCACCGGGAACGAGAACGCAATGACGTACACGCCCTGTGCAAGCAGGGCATCCGCGAGGCGCGCCGCTTTGGGCGCGTCGTGCAGCATCACCGGGATGATGGGGTGATCGCCCAGTTTGGTCTCGTAGCCCAGCGCCTCCAGCCCGTCCCGAAATTGCGTCGTGTTGGCGCGCAGCGTATCGAGCAGGTCACCGCGACGGCAAAGCTCCACCGCCTTGAGCGCGCCGCCGACGGCCGCCGGGGCCACGCTGTTGCTGAACAGATAGGGCCGCGAGCGCTGGCGCAGGAGCGCGACCACGTCCGCGCTGGCGCAGGTGAAGCCGCCGCTGGCACCACCCAGGGCCTTGCCCAGCGTCCCGGTCAGGATGTCGATGCGGCCGGCCACGCCGCAGGCTTCAGCACTGCCACGACCCGTCGGGCCGACGAAGCCAGTCGCGTGGCTATCGTCCACATGCACCAATGCCTCGTAGCGCTCGGCCAGGGCCACGATGCCGGCCAGCGGCGCCAGTGTGCCGTCCATCGAAAACACGCCATCGGTGGTGATCAGAATGTGTCGCGCGCCCGCGGCACGCGCCTCCTGCAGCCGCGTTTCGAGCGCGTCCAGGTCCCGATTGGCATAGCGATAGCGTTGCGCTTTGCATAGGCGTACACCGTCGATGATGCTGGCGTGGTTTAGCGCGTCGGAAATCACCGCATCATCGGGCCCCAGCAGCACCTCAAACAACCCGGCATTGGCGTCGAAGCAACTCGGATAGAGGATGGTGTCGGCGTAGCCCAGCCACTCCGCAAGGACCGTTTCGAGCTGGCGATGCAGGCTCTGCGTGCCGCATATAAAACGTACCGAGGCCAGCCCGAAGCCCCAGTCGCGGAGCGCTTGCGCGGCCGCGGCCTGTACTTCCGGATGCTGAGCCAGTCCGAGATAATTATTGGCGCACAGGTTCAGCACCGGCGCACCGCCGCCAACCCGCACCTGCGCGCCCTGCGGCGTGGTGATTTCGCGCTCATGCTTGTACAGCCCCGCTGCGCGAATGGATTCGAGTTCGGCGGCAACGTGCGTGGCGAAAGCGGCGTTCATCGGGCCTCCCAGTCGAGGATGACCTTGCCGGCCTCGCCGGCCTGCATCGCGGCAAATCCCTCGGCAAAGTCGGTGAAGGGCAAGCGATGCGAAATCACCGGCGACACATCCAGGCCGGACTCGACCATCACGCTCATCTTGTACCAGGTCTCGTACATCTCGCGGCCATAGATACCCTTGATCGTGAGCATGTTGAAGATCACGGTGTTCCAGTCGATGGCAACCTCCTCGCTGGGAATGCCGAGCATCGCCACCTTGCCGCCATGGCACATGTTGGCCAGCAGATCGCGGAAGGCCTGCGGGTTGCCGCTCATCTCCAGGCCGACGTCGAAACCTTCGCTCATGCCTAGCGCTTTCTGCACCGCTGGCAGCGACTCCTGGCGCGCATCAACCGCACGACTCGCACCCATCTGCAGCGCCAGCGCCAGGCGCTTGGGATTGACGTCGGTGATGACGACATGCCGCGCCCCGGCATGGCGACACACCGCTGCGGCCATGACACCAATCGGACCGGCGCCGGTAATCAGCACATCCTCACCGAGCAGATCAAAGGACAGCGCCGTGTGCACCGCGTTGCCGAGCGGATCAAACATGGCCGCCACATCCAGATCGATGCCCGGACGGTGCTCCCAGATATTGGCCTGAGGCAACGCCACATATTCGGCAAACGCCCCGGGACGGTTTACGCCGATACCGCTGGTGTTCGCACATAAATGGCGGCGGCCAGCCATGCAGTTGCGGCAGTGCCCGCACACCACATGCCCCTCACCGGAGACAATTTCGCCCGGCGTAAAGTCATGTACGTTGCTGCCAACGGCCACGATTTCGCCGACAAATTCATGACCGACCACCATCGGCACCGGAATGGTCTTCTGCGCCCAGGCATCCCATTTCCAGATGTGCAGGTCGGTGCCGCAGATGGCCGTCCGCTTGACCCGAATCAGAACGTCATTGATGCCCACTTCGGGGTCGGGGACGTCGGCCAGCCACAAGCCGGGCTCGGCGCGCGATTTGGTCAGAGCTTTCATGCGACGCTCAGGGCTTTCCAGCCCCTAGAGTACTGCGCAACTGATGTATGCGCCCCGTGTTGTCGCGACGATCTCAGCGATCCCGCGAAGGGTGCGGATCGACGGCGGCCGGGGTATCGCAAAGATCGTCCGGCGCACTCAGGTCCTCGATATCGACACAAAAGATAGACCCCTGATCACTGCTCGACTCGAGCCAGATGCGCCCGCCATGCAATTCCGCGATTTTTTGACAGTGCGCCAGGCCAATGCCTGACCCTTGAAAGGCCAGACTTTCCGGCGCCCTCTGGAAAATCATGAAAATGCGCTCGCGGGCATCTGGCGCCACGCCAATGCCATTGTCCTGCACAGAAAACCGCCAGCGGTGTGGCCGCAGTTGCTGCGCCCTGATCACAATGTGCGGCACCCGTGCGGGCGGGCAAAACTTGATCGCATTGGAAATCAGGTTTTGCAGCAGCAGCCGCATCTCTACCGAATAAAGTGTCAGGCAAGGCATCTCCGTGGCGATTTCGACGATGGCCTGTCGCTCCTGAATACGCGTTTGCATGTCTTTCAGGACGTCGTTGAGTACGGTGTTGAGATTCGTTGTTGCCGGCGCGCGAAGGTGCCCGATGCGACCGTATTCGAGCAATCCTCTGATCAGTTCCTGCATCCGTGCACAGGACGCCAGCATGAAGCTCCGGGCTTCAACTCCGGCCGCGGACAACGTGGTTTGCGGGTCTTCCGCCAGAAAATTGGCCATCGTCGCCACTGAGCGAAGCGGCTCCTGCAGGTCATGAGATGCAATGTAGGCAAACTGGTCCAGGTCACGGTTCGAGCGGGCCAGTTCGCCGTTCTTGGCATGGAGCGCCAGTTCGGCCAGCTTTCGGGACGTAATGTTGCTGTGCTTGATGACAAACAGTTTCAGCCCCTCGCCGACAAGCGGCCGGACCGACATATTGAACCAGCGCATCTCCCGCGGGGAGTGGCATGGGTACTCACAGTCGAACGCCGGCAGCGCGCCGCAGATGACGGCACGAATGCCCCCAGCCACGGTTGCACCGCCCTCATGACTCGCCCCGGTGGCGCTACGACAGGCGTGCAGATAGCTCCTCCCGATCGTGTCGCACTGGCCACCGTTCTCGCGCGCGAACTGCTGCCAGGCCCGATTAACGAAAACGATGGTGCTGTCTTCGTTGATGACACATAGCGTCGAGCCGATCGAATCCACGATAGACCGATATAGCTCTGGTGTGGTCCATGCGATCTCGTGGCGCACGCCTAGCCTTTGATACGGGACGCCCCGTTATGCCTGCAGAAATGTGAAGGAAACGAAAAAAATACCGCCGCCTAGCCCGACGGTTCGGCAGAGACAGATCCCGCATGTCGAGGAGGCCCTCATTCACCTGATCACGGGTGAAACAGCGT
>JBDNBC010000325.1:0-7330 GCA_039768115.1 Oceanococcaceae bacterium | reverse complement strand
GAGGGCCGCGAGCGCGGCGTTGCGGCGGTTCTCCTCGAAGGCGATGTCGAGGCCAATCGCGGCGCGATTGGGTTCCAGCGGGTACAGCAATGTGATCGGGAGGTGCTGCTCGCGGCTCAGCCGGGGGTGGATATCCACCGCTTCGATGTCGGGATACAGCGAGCGCAGGCGCTCGCGGTGCCGAAAGCGGTCATCGTCGGCAACCTGCTCGATGATCCCGATGCCAAGAATGCCGGGGAAGCGCGTGTGGATTTGCAGTGTCTTGGCGAACACCTCCCACTCCGTGCGATCAATGGGTTCGTGCGGGTTGCGGGCCTGCATGTGCGCGACGCCGGCGAGCAACCCGCCATCGTAGTTCGCCATGCGCTTGCGCAGGTCTTCCACCAGGTCGACGGCCTCGGAATCGAAGCGCTGGCGTTGTTTTTCCGTCTGCTGATGGGCGGTGAACCACCACGCGGCCAGGGTCACCGCCAGCGAGGCGGACAGCACTAGCCAATGCGCGCGACCCAGACGCAGCGACGGCGGCAGGATGGACGACGCGATGTCGCTCATCCGCCCAGTGGCAAGCTGATGTGTACGCTCAGTCCGGAGTCGGTCTTCGACTTCAGTGTCAATTGACCGCCATGCCGCGCCACGATTTCGCGCGCGACGGCTAAGCCCATGCCCGCGCGACCGGTCGGCTCGGGATGCACCCGACGAAACACCTCCAGCGCCCCGGCATGCAGGTGATCGGGGATGCCGCGGCCGTTATCCTCAATCCACAACTGCTGGGCGTTGTTCAGCAGCTCCCCGCGCAGGGTCAGTTGCAGGGGCGTGGGGGCGGTGACGGCTTGCAGCGCATTGGTGACCAGATGTTTCAGCACATTGCGCAGGGCGTCGCGATTGCCGGTGACCGGCGCGAAATCGCCGGACAGTGTCGCCTGGACGTCCGGGGGCAGCACCTCGGCGCAGACCGCCAGCCAGAGCTGGTCCATTTGTACGCCCGGCGAAAAATCGCCAACGCGGCGGGCACGTGAATAGTTGAGCAGGCCGGTCAGTAATGTCTGAATCTGCGTTCCGGCATCGGCCATGAAATCAAGGTACTGCTGGCCGTCCTCATCGAGCTTGTCGGCATAGTCGCCGCGCAGGATCTGACTGAAGCTCTGCAAGGTACGCACGGGGGCCTGCAAATCGTGCGACAGCACGTAGGCGAAGGTGTCGATCTCCTCTTCGAGCTGGCTTATGCGTTCGCGCAAGCGCGCCACAACGTTCTCGCCGTTGTCCGTATCAGACATTTTCTCATCGGGGGCGTGCATGGTGATCCTTATGGCGTCGCGCCAATTGTCACAGCCTAGTGCGTAATGCCGCGACTGTGGAACCTCGTCAGTCAATTTCCTGTTAATAGAGGGCGCCGCGGGTTGATCATCCTCGTGCCGGCGAGCCAGCGCGTAGGATGGTGGTGGCGCGCCGCCTGCCGATACTGGCTTTCGACATTGCACGGACCACGCTGACGATGACTCTCGCGAGCACTGCACAGACCCCCCGGCCACGAATTGCCGTCATCGGTTCCGGAATTGCCGGGCTGACAGTGGCCTGGCTGCTGCGCGAGCGCTATGCGGTCGACCTGATCGAGGCGCACCCGCAGCCGGGGATGGGCGCGTTCACCGTGACCCTGCAGCACGGTGGTGTGGAGCGCGTGGTGGATGTGCCGACGCGGGTGTTCTGCGCGGGTTACTACCCGCATCTGTACGCACTGTTTGCGCGCATTGGCGTGACGCTGGAGAGTACGGATCACGCCGCGGCCTACGTCGGGCCACACGACGCGCTGTATTTCCAGTACGCCAACCGCACGGTGGGCCGTCGTTCGCTGTCGTATCTGCCCTGGGCGGCCCTGCGCCGGGTCGAGGCCATACCGCTGGCGCTGGCGGGGTGGCGGTTCTTCCGGCAGGCGGCCCGCGATGCGCAGGACCAGCGCTGGCGGGAGCACAGCTTCGCTGCGTATCTGCAGCGGCGCGGCGTGTCCGAGCGGTTTGTCCAGCAGGTGTTGATGCCCACGCTGTGTGTCATCTGCACCTGTCCGCCGGACGATGTCGGCCGCTATCCGGCAGATCTGCTGCTGAATTATCTGAGCAGCGGCGTCATGCAGCAGGGCGTGGTGCGCGCTGCCGAGGGCATCGCCGATGTCGTGGCGCGTCTGACTGACGGAGTGCAGGTGCACTGCGGAACCCCGGTGCAGGCGGTCCGGCCGACAGCAAAGGGGGTCGAGCTGCAGCGCGCGGATGGCCGCACGGATACCTATGCGCAGGTGGTCCTGGCGGTACAGGCCCAGCAGGCGGCCGCGATGCTCGACGAATCCCATGCCGCCGTGCCCCTGCTGCGTGCGGTGCGCTGGGCCGCGTCGGACATGGTGGTCCATACCGACCCGGATTACGCGCCGGCGGTGTCGGCCCCGGTGCGCTATCGCGTGGTCGAGCCCCAAGCCATGCCCGAGGTGAGTGTCGACATGGCGCGCTCCTTCCCCAGTTATCGCAGCGATTCCGGCCTGTTCCAGACCTGGAACCCGCAAGGCGACCCGGCGCCGGATCAGTGCCTGGCGCGGTTTTCGTTCACCCGCCCCGTGGTCACCCATGCCAGCCGCAAGGCCATGGCCGCATTGCGCGACCGGCAGGGTGGCGGCGGGCTGTGGTTCGCCGGGGCCTATGTGGCCGACCGGGTGCCGTTACTTGAGTCGGCCGTGGCATCGGCCCTGGATGTGGCCGCCGGGCTGGGCGCGCCGGCGCCATGGACCACTGCATCGGCCGCAGTGGGCTGAAGTCTCCGGTGCGACCCCGGTGAAGCGCCCCCGCGAGTTTTTTGATCTGGCCGACGCCGACATGCTGAATGGTGAGGCGCGAGGACAGCCGGGCATTGTGGGGTCGGGTGCCATCCGGAGCACCTGGGGCAACCTGGGGGACTGGCATACGGTGGCCACCTACCCGGCTGCCTGCGCGGCGCTGGCATCGCGCCTGGGCCGCGCAGCCGGGCTGACCGCCGCTGACCGCGTGTTCGATGCAGGTTTCGGTTGCGGCGATCAGTTGCAGATGTGGTGGGATGACTTCGGCGTTCGCGAGCTCGCCGGTGCCAATCTGTCGGTTGCGCAGACGGCGCGCGCCCGGGCCCGCATGGCGTCGCGCCTGGCAAGCATCGATGCAGATGCGGGCCGTGTCCTGGTGCAGGGTGACGCGGTCAGGGTGCTGGCGGCGCAGCCGGAGGCCTCCCGGGATGTCGTGATGGCGCTGGACTGCGCGTATCACTTCCACACCCGGCAGCAGTTTTTTGCAAAGGCGGCACGGGCAGTACCGGCCGGGGGTCGACTGGCCCTGGCGGATATCGTTGTGGGGGACGGCGCACGCTCAATGGTGCGGCGTGCCCGGCTCGGTGTGGTGGCGCAGGTCAGCCGCATGCCCGCCGCCAATCTGGTGACCACGGCGCGCTATCGGCGGCAACTGGCGGATGCGGGCTGGAGGTTACGCCACTGGGATGACATCACGACCGCCGTGTTCGCGCCCTTCCGTCACTGGCTCGATCAGTATCGTGTGTCTGCAGACGCGCCATCGGCGGCGGCATCGCAATGGTGGAAGTACCAGGTGACGGCGAGTACGCTGCTCTGGGCGCAGCGTCACGATGTGCTGCGCTTCGTGATCTGCGTGGCCGAACGCAGTGCATGACGCAGCCGCGTGGTGGGTGCTGATGCTGCTTGGCTGAAGGCGAATGCCGGGCGGCGACGTCTCCGGGCCCCGTTCGAGCAGCATGCGGGAACCGTCCGGCCCGACGGCGGTCGTCTCGTGGCGACATAAGGGAAATCTGACCTGCGCCAGCGAGACCTGCACCGATGCTGATGGATCTGGATACCGGGAAGCTCTGGGTGTTTCTCGGCGGCTTCGGCGTGTTTTTCCTCATCGAGTCTCTGTTCGCACGCCGTCCACTGCAGCGCCCGCGCTGGAAACGGCTTGGGTTCCATGGTGCAACGGCCGCGCTGAATACCGTGACGGTCCGGTTGCTGATTTACGTCCCGTTTCTGCTCTGGATCGTGCATGTCGAGGAGCAAGGGTGGGGCATCTCCCGCTGGCTGGGGCTCACCGGCTGGACCGAAATCATTGTGTCCATCGTGGTGCTCGACCTGTTTGACTACTTCTGGCATCGGGCCAACCACCGCGTGCGTTTTTTGTGGCGGTTTCATAAAGCGCATCACAGCGATCCGGAGATGGATATCACCACCGCGCTGCGTTTTCACCCCGGTGAGTTGATGATTTCCGGCCTGGTCAAGGCCAGCTGGGTGATCATCTGGGGGCCGATGGCGGTGGCCTGGTTCCTGTTTGAGGTGCTGGTCAGCATCTGTGCGCAATTTCACCACAGCAACATCGATTTCCCCGACCGCGTGGAGCGCTGGCTATCGCGCATCGTGGTCACCCCGCGGTTTCACGCGGCGCATCACGCGGTGGACCGACGCTGGGGCGATAGCAATTTCTCGACCATTCTGAGCGTCTGGGACCATTTGTTCGGAACCTATGCCCGCCCGGCGGATGGCGGCAAGACCACCGAAGCGCCCGGCAGTATCGGCCTGCCAGAGCAACGGGAGACGGCGTTTTCGTTCGCGGAATGGATTATCGAGCCCTTCCGTCGGCGGAATCTGGGCCTGCCGGGAGCGGAGACGGTCGCGGCGCAAGTCGGATCAGCCCCGCCGACGGTGCGGCCCTGAGGTATCGCAATGCCATCATCGAGATGAGCCATTGTCTGAAGGGCCTTGCCTTGCCTGGCCTGGCCTGCGTCTGCACATGCGGTGCGGGCGTATGGTGGTGAGTGAAAGAATTTGTGTTGAACCGTGGGGATGATCCCCGCTTAATGAGGAGTGACGTTATGAAAAAGAGCGTATTGCTGCTGCTGAGCTTGCCGTTGGCGGTGTTCGCGGCAGAACACGGCGGCAAGGCCGCAAAGAGCAAGGAGCACGGCGGTGCGCCGGCCGCTCACAGTGAGCATGGCGGTTCTGCGGCCAAGGCCAAAGAGCACGGCGGTGACGCGGCCAAGCACAAGGAGCATGGTGGCGACGCCGCAAAGCCCAAGGAACACGGCGGCTCGGCCGCAGAATCCAGGGAACATGGCGGGAAGCCCGCCGAGCGTAAAGGCTCCGACTTCTATTGAGGTGTCGATGAAGCGCCAACTGACAACGCCATCAACGGGCCGGGATCAGATGATCCCAGCGCCGCCTCGGGCCACTGGCCTTAACGGGGCGGGCTCCCGTCAATTGCGGGGCCTCGGTCTGGCCGCACTGTTCGCACTGCCCGTGGGCCTGGCGCAGGCTGTTGACTCGCCCGCCCCGGATGCCGACGACACGACGCCCGAGCAGTACTATGTCGAGGACATCAAGGCTGCCATGGACAAACACATCCAGGCCCGTGCGGATGCTAACGGCGTGTTCCGGATTCGCGACAACAAGACCGACGAAGTTCTGGAGTTGCGTTTCGTGGAGGTGCACGACCCGGTACGGCAGATTGATGGTCAGACCTACTTCGCCTGCACCGACTTCCACGTTGTGGGCGAACCGAAAAAACTTTATGACCTGGATTTCTGGCTCCGTCCGGAAACGGGCGAGCTGGGTGTATACGATGAAAAAATCCACAAGGAACCGCGGAAATCTTTGCTCTATGGCTGGTACAAGCAGCCGCGTTATACCTTCGTCAACGACGAGGTTGTGGAGCTTTACTAGCCTTGTTCATGGCGCGCAGCAGATGCGATTCCACGCCCGCGCGCTTGTCTTTGGTGGCGTCACCGCGATGCTCAGCGCCTGTGGCGGTGCGGATACCGACGCGGGAACTACGCCGGCGACCGAGCCCAAGGTTGCGTCTGAATTTGTTTTCACCGCGATTCCCGATCAGGATGTGCGGCGACTGGAACAGCGCTTCGGTGCGGTCGCAGACTACCTTGCCGATGCGCTAGAGGTGCCGGTGCGGTATGTCCCCGTGAAGTCCTATGCGGCGGCGGTCACGGCCTTCGTCAATGATGATGTGCAACTGGCCTGGTTTGGTGGCCTGTCCGGTGTTCAGGCCCGGTTGCAGGTGCCGGATGCCCGGGCCATCGCGCAGGGCGAGAGTGACCCCAACTACTACAGCGTACTGATCGCGCACCGCAGCACCGGGCTGCAGCCGCTGGCAGAGCTTACCGACGCGCTGCGTGGCAAGACCCTGACTTTCGGCAGCAAGGGCTCCACGTCCGGGCGCCTGATGCCGGAATTTTTCTTCCGCGAGCACTATGGCCAGAGCCCGCAGGAAGTGTTTTCCCGGGTGGGTTATTCGGGCGATCACACCCGCACCATCGCCCTGGTGCAGGCCGGAGCATGGGATCTCGGGGTTCTGGGCTACACCACCTGGGAAACCGAAAAGGCCAACGGGCGTGTCGACCCCGAGCTGGTTCAGCAGATCTGGGCTTCGCCCGGGTATCCCGATTATCAGTGGACCATCCGTGGTGATGTCGATGCCCGGTTCGGCGACGGCTTCAGCGGGCGCGTGCAGCAGGTCCTGCTGGATATTGATGACCCGGACATGCTGCAGCGCTTTGCCCGGAGCCGGTTCATCCCCGCCCGCAATGCGGACTACGCGCCGATTCTGGATACCGCGCGCGCCGTGGGCCTGATCGACCCGCCTGATACGGCTACGACCCCCTGATGCTGCATTTGCGCGCCGCTGCCATCGGGCCTGCGGATGCGCCCATCCTGCGCGATATTGACGTGCAGGTAACGGCCGGCGAGCGCGTGGTAGTGCTCGGGCCGAGCGGGGCGGGCAAAACCACGCTGCTCAATGCGCTGTATGCCGCGGCAACGCGGCCTGGTTGCGCGCTCGCCCGGCGGGTCGCGCTGGTCCCGCAACCGCTGGGACTGGTTGATCCGCTGCGGGCGCGCCATAACGTGGCGCTGGGCCGGGTGGATCGGCGCGGCCTGGCGGGCAACCTGCGTTCGTTGGTGTGGATGGCGGCTACGGAACGCCAGGCCATTGCGGCCGTCGCCCAGCGGCTGCAGGTGGATGACGTGCTGGAGCAGGTGACTGGCACGCTCTCCGGCGGTCAGCGCTCACGGATTGCCGCGGCGCGGGCGCTATACCGCGGTGGCGAATTGCTCCTCGCCGATGAACCCTGCGCCGCGCTGGACCCGGAACGTGCCGTGCAACTGATGCGCGCGCTACGCGAGGGTTTCGCGACGCTGATCTGCACCATGCATGATGTCGACGCGGGCCTGCAGATGGCGACCCGGGTCTGGGGCGTCAGTGCCGGGCAGCTCGTATTCGACTTGCCGCCGGCGGCCGTGGATTCCGCGCGGCTGACG
>JBDNBC010000324.1:0-15047 GCA_039768115.1 Oceanococcaceae bacterium | reverse complement strand
GGTGCCAAGCACCGTCATCAGCAGCAGCCACGCGCGCGCGTGCCGGTCCGGGCGACGGCCCCGGCGGTGTCCAGTACGGCACGGCAACAGCGTCAAGGCGCCAGCAAAGCACATCACCCGGGCCGGTCCCGCATTCCGGGTGACCCCGAATGGAGGGATTTGCCCGTAGCCACGGTCGCGCAGCGGTTGGTGTGCGCTGCTACTTTTCCGCCACCGGATCGTGCCTGGTATCGAAGCTGAGGACGAAGCGCTGCTCGGCATCCTCGGCAAAGGGCTGTCCCAGATACAGCGCTCCGGCGCGCGGCAGCATCATTTCAGTCCCAGGCCACTGCGGGCCTCGCGTACTGGCGTTATGGCGTTTCTCCCTGGAGGTGATGCCCGACCGCCGTCAACACGGCCTCCCATTCTGCCGGCGTGACCGAGTCGACCGGGTCATTGCCGAAGCGCACGCCGACCATGTTCAACGACGGCGCCACGCTGACGCGCTGATGGCCGTATCCCGCTGCGGTGTAGTTGCCGGACTCGACGCCGCCCCAGTGCGGCCACATGTAGCCGCGCGGGCCGCCGCCGGACTCCTTGTCGTAATTGTGCGAGGCCGCGACCCAGGCCGCGGGGACGATCTGGCGGCCATCGAGGCTGCGCCCGCCGTTGCGGAAAATCTCGCCGAAGCGAAGCATGTCCCGCGGTGTGGCCATCAGCCCCATCGAGGCGAAGGTGTTGCCCAGGCGATCAATCATGACCAAGGCATCATCCTGCATGCCCGCGGGCTGCCAGATTTTCTCCGCGAGAATGTCCGCGTAGGGCCGGTCGTAGACGTTCTCGAGCAGCCACGCCAGCATTTGCGCATCGCCACTGTTGTAGCGGTGGAACTCTCCCGGGGGCGAGACGCGCGTCAGCCGCAGCAGGTATTCGTCGCGGGTCATGCCGAATAGGCCGTTCGAATGGAAATCGGCGCCCATCAGCACGAGTTGCTCCGGCTGATGCACTGGCACGTCGACCCAGTAGGTGCCCGATTCCATCTGCAGCAGGTCTTCAACGCTGACGCCTTCCCAGACGCTGCCGGTCGCGTCCGGGATGTACTTGGTGATCGGGTCGAAAATCGAGTCGACCCGGCCTTCGCTGACAGCGATCCCGACCAGCGCTGTGGTGACCGACTTCGTCACCGACCACATGTGCGCGCGGGTATCCGAGTTGAAGCCGTTTTCATAGTCCTCGTAGATAAACCGGCCGTTGTGCATGAAAGCGATGGCGTTGGTCGAGCCGCTCTGCATGAACTCATCGACGGTGCGCGTGCGGCCGTTGACTTCGTAGGTGATTTGACTGAGGTCGACCGGTGTCGCGGGCAGGTCCGCCGCGGTCGGGCTGGCCCGGACGACCTGGGTGGGCAGAATCACGATTACGGTCGTGGCATCCACCGGCAGCAGCAGGATGGAAAACTCGCCGTCCATGGTGTCCTGCATCAACCGCGCGGGCTGGCCGCCACTCAACAGCAAGTTGGCGCGGGCCTGCAGCAGATCCATCAGCGGCCCGACGCCGGGTGTCAGTTCATGCGGCGTGGGGTAGAGCCGGCCCAGATGCATCGCGAAGATATCACCGAGCTGCTCGGGAAAGGTGGTAACCGCCGTCAGCGCTTCCATTGGGTCGGACGGCAGCGAATAGAGCCCGCTGCGCTCGACCATGTGCAGCAGTTCCTGGACCAGGATCACCCCTTCATTGGGCGGTTCGGCCGGCGTCTCGGCCGGCTTCGGTTCGGCATCCCGGGATGCCGCCTGATCCGGGGTGACGGAGGCATCGCAGCCCACCAGTGCCAGTGATGTCAGTATGGCGCCCACCAGAAAGCGCCAGCCCGTTGGGTTCATGGTTCTCGTCTCCTCAATTGTTATCCCGCACAACCGCGCCATCATGCCAGAGCTGGCAAATGTCACGTATCGCGTTACCGGCGGGATGACGGCGAGGCGGTACGCCTATAGCGTGGTGAAGAACAGCGCCGCCAGAAATCCCAGCAAGGTCGCAAAGCCGGTAATAGCGCCGCCGCGGTGATAGGCCTCGGGCAGCATGGTTTCGGCGATGACGGTCAGCATCGCGCCGGCCGCGATCCCTTCGACCAGCGAAAACGTGCTGTGCGAGGCGCCGACGAAAAAGATGCTGCCGGCCCACGCGCCCAGGCCGGTGATCAGGGTCAGCGAACTCCACATGAGCATGATGCGGCCGTAGGAATAATTCTGTTCGCGCATGCCCAGCGAGCTGGAAAAGGCCTCGGGGAAGTTGGAGAGGAACAGGCCGGCGATCAGGGACAAACTGACGGTGGCGTGAACCATCGACGAGCCGATGACGAAGGACTCAGGGATGCCGTCCAGCAGGATGCCCAGCCAGATGGCCAGCGGCGCACCGCCATGCGTGGCGACCGCCTGTTTGACGTCGGCAGCGGTGGGCGTCAGGGACGCGTCGTCGATCTGACGCCCCGCTTCGGCGAACCATCGTTCGGCACGTTCATGGTCGAGTGCGTCGCGTGATTTCAGATCCCGCAGCCGCGCGGCAGTCAGCTTGCGCATGCTGGCGGCGAACTCCGGTAGCTCGCGCAACAAGGTGTTGAAGGCATCGCGGGGCAACACCCAGGCGCCCACCGGAGACTGGGCGGTTGCCGTCGCGGAGCGCGGCGCGCCGGTGACCAGCGCCATTTCTCCGAGCACGTCATCGGCGCCCAGGGTGGCCAGAGCCTCGGCACTGCCGGTGGCGACCGCCACCTCACCGCGGTCGATAATCAGCAGGAAATCGCCGGGGTCGCCCTGTGCTAACAAGGTGTCTCCCGCGTCGAATTCACGGTAGCTGAAATGCGGGATGAGGGCGCTGACCTGTTCCGGCGGCATCTCGATGAACACTGGCGACTGGCTCAGGCGCTTGAATATGCGCTTGAAATTCCGGCTCTTGCCCCGCCGCAGGTAGGTGATGGTGGTGCCGGCCTTGCGCAGAAACCCGCCCTGACTGTTGAGAATCTGATTCAGCCCAACAAACAGCAGGCCGCCGATCAGGCAGCCGGAAGCGAGCGGCAGGTACTCCCCGCGGTTCAGTGCCACGGCGACCAGGTCGATGGTCAGGGCGGCGAGCAGGGCGCCTGCACCAAAGGCCATCATCGCCGCAATAACGCGATTGCCAGGGGACCAGAACCGGGCGGCCAGAGCGCCCAATGGCAGCGAGGCGGCACTGAGCAAGCCGAAACCGAAAGCCGGTAGTGCAATGCTTTCGCTCATCATCCACTCCCCCGGGTGCCTGGGAGCAGACTACGCCCCGGGCGCGGGCCGGGACAAGCCGGGGCAGACGCAGCGGAGTACGACCCTGGGCACACGCCTTACACTCGGTGTGGCGCCGGATGTTCACGGCGCGGGCTATTTCCGGAGACGATATGACAACCACCCATTTTCGCGCGTGCAATCTGTGTGAGGCCCTCTGCGGGTTAGCGATCACGGTTGATGCGGATGCCATCGTGTCGATCAAGCCGGACAAGGCTGACCCCTTCAGCCGTGGGCACATCTGCCCCAAGGGAGTGGCGCTGCAGGATCTGCAGACCGACCCGGATCGTTTGCGCCAGCCCCTGCGTCGTACGGCTGCTGGCTGGGAGGAGATTTCCTGGGATGCGGCATTCGACCTTGTCGCGAGCCGGCTGGCCGCGATCACGGCCGAGCATGGCGATGACGCGGTGGGCGTGTATTTCGGCAACCCGAATGTGCACAACTACGGCTCACTGACCCACGCCAGCACGTTTCTCGGTCACATCAAGACGCGCAACCGGTTTTCGGCCACATCGGTGGATCAACTGCCGCACCAGCTGGCGGCGTTGAAGCTGTACGGCCATCAGCTGATGGTCCCGATTCCCGATATCGACCGCACGCAGTATTTCCTGGCGCTGGGCTACAACCCCATGGCCTCCAACGGTTCGCTGATGACGGTGCCAGATTTCCCGAACCGTCTGAAAGCCTTGCAGGCGCGGGGCGGCAAGCTGGTGGTGATCGACCCGCGGCGCAGCGAAACCGCGCAGGTGGCCGATGAATATCACGCGATCCGACCGACGCAGGATGCGGCCTTCCTGCTGGCGCTGATTCATGTGTTGTTTGCCGAGGGGCGGGTTGCCGCGCTCCCGGACTATGTTGTGGGGGCGGACGCGGTACGCGAGGCGGTCGCGGCATTTCCGCCGGAGCGGGTGGCGCCGGCCTGCGGCATCGCTGCGGACGACATTCGGCGCATCGCCCGCGAGTTCGCCGCTGCCGAGTCGGCTGTATGCCACGCGCGCATGGGCTGCTCGACGCAAGTCTTCGGCGGGCTGTGTCTGTGGGCGGCGAATGTGCTGAACGTCCTCAGTGGCAACCTGGACCGGCCCGGCGCGGCGATGTTCACCCAGCCCGCGGTCGACATGGTGGAGTCGCCAAGCAGCAAGCCGGGCGCGTTTGGGCGCTGGCACAGCCGGGTCTCCGGGTTGCCGGAGTTTTCCGGCGAGCTGCCTACCGTCTGCATGGGCGAGGAGATGGCCACGCCGGGGCCGGGGCAGATCCGTGCGCTGGTCACTTCGGCGGGCAACCCCGTGCTGTCGACCCCGGACGGTCGGGCGCTGGAGCAGCGGCTGGAAACGCTCGACTTCATGGTGTCGATTGATTTCTATCTGAACGAAACCACCCGCTACGCCGATGTGGTGCTGCCTCCGACGACCACCCTGGAGCACGACCACTACGACCTGATTTTCAACAGCTTTGCCGTGCGCAATGTCACCCGCTATAACGAACCCGTGCTGCCCAAGCCAGAAGGCAGTTATCACGACTGGGAAATTTTCCAGCAGCTCGGTGCCCGCTACGCAGCGCTGACCGGCCGCTCGCCTCGGCCCATGCCGCGCCCGGAACAGATTATTGACATGGGTCTGCAGACGGGGCGCTATGGCCGGGCTGCCGGGCACCCGGCCGCGTTGTCACTGGCCGCATTGAAGGCGCAACCACACGGAGTGGATCTGGGGCCGTTGCAGCCCTGCCTTCCGGCACGCTTGCGGACGGCCAACAAGCAGGTCGACCTGGCTGATGCCTTTTATCTGGATGACATCCGCCGGGTGGACGCGCGGCTGAGCCCGCCCGAGGCCGCCGAAGGCGAGCTGCTGCTGATCGGCCGGCGGCATGTGCGCAGCAACAATTCGTGGATGCATAACGCACATCGCCTGGTCAAAGGCAAAGCGCGCGACCAGTTGCTGATGCATCCGGACGATATGCGCTCGCGCGGCCTGGCCGACGGGGCGCGGGTGGCGGTGTCGTCGCGAATCGGCACTGTGCAGGTGGCCGTTGTCGCCAGCGCGGAGATGATGCCGGGCGTGGTGTCGCTGCCCCACGGCTGGGGGCACGACCGGAAGGGCGTCCGCCTGGATATTGCGGCGCGTTACCCCGGCGTCAGTGCCAACGATCTGACCGACACCCGGCTGCTCGACCCGTTGAGCGGCAACGCCGCGGTGAACGGCGTGCCGGTGCAGGTAAAGGCGGCCTGAGCATATGACCTATCCCCGTTACCTGCGTGGCGGCATCCCCGTTCTTCTGGTCGGCCTGCTGGTCGGCGCGCTGAGCGGCTGTGATCGCGATACCAGTGAAGCAAGGAACGCTGCCGCCCCCGCGGCATCACCTGCCGCAACCACCGCAACCACCGCATCCACCGCGGCCACCGCCATTGCCTGGTTCGACGGTCCGGTGGAGGAAGCCTTCGCTCAGGCGCAGGCGCAGGGCAAGCCGGTGCTGCTGTACTGGGGCGCGGTGTGGTGTCCGCCGTGTAACGAGATCAAGTCCACCGTGTTCACCCGGGCGGATTTCATCGCCCAGACGCAGACGCTGATCCCGGTCTATCTCGATGGCGACACTGCCGGCGCGCAAAAATGGGGCGCGCATTTCGGCGCCATGGGCTATCCCACGCTGATCGTGTTTGCGCCCGATGGCACGGAACTGACCCGCTTCAGCTCTGGCCTGGAGCCGGCGCGTTATGCCGATATTCTGGCCGGTGCGCAGCGTGGCGGGCGGCCGGTGGGGGATCTGCTGGCGCAGGTGCGTCGTGACCCCGCTGCGTTGACCGCGGAAGACTGGACGGTGCTGGCGCAGTATTCCTGGGTGGCCGGTCAGGGGCCGCTGATCGACGAGCCGTCCATGCTAGCGGTGCTGCAGGAGTTGGCGGCGAGTTGCCCGCAAGGGTTGGCTGCCACCTGTTTGCGGCTGGATCTACTGGCCTTGATCGCCGCGATGGAGGCGCAGGATCTTCCGGCAGACCGGCACGCCCGCGGATTGGCGACGCTGGAGGCTGTCCTCAACAACCCGACGGCGCTGCGCCTCAACCTCGTCGATCTGGCCTATGCCGGGCCCGATCTGGTGGCCGCTCTTACCGCGCTCGACAGCGAGAAGCGGAGCAAGCTCGAGACGCGTCTTCTGCAGGCCATGGATACGCTGTTCGCCGATGTGGCACTGGGCGTGAAGCAGCGCTTCCTGACTGTGCGGCCGGCGATATTTCTGTGGCAGCAGGCGCAGCTCGAGGCAGAAGAGGCGCCCGCCGAATTGCGTCAGAAGGTGCGCGAGCGCGTGGCCTGGCTGGACGAAGCGGCACGCACGCCGGCCGAGCGGCAGTCGGTGCTGTTCATCGCTGGCGGGCTGCTGCAGCGCGTGGGCTTGGTCGATGAGGCGCGCGCGTTGTACGAGGCGGAGATTCGCCGCGCGGTGGCGCCGCACTATTACATGTCGTATCTGGCCGCTCTGGAGCGGGATCAGGGCTATGTTGAGGCGGCGCTGAGTTGGGCCCGACAGGCATGGGAAGGCGCCACCGGCCCGGCCACCCGCGCCCAGTGGGGCGTGCAATATGTCCAGACCCTGCTGCAGCTCCAGCCCGAGTCCGCCTACGTGATCGATGCCGTGGTGCGGCAGATTCTTCGCGAGTTGGTGGCCGAGCCGCAGGCTTATTTCCAGCGCACCCGGGTGCGTTTGGAGCGCCTGGGCACCCAGTTGCAGAGCTGGGCACGCACACAGGATCAGCCGGCGCTGTGGTCCGGTTGGCAGGCGGCCATACAGCCCCTGTGCGCCAGCGCTCCTGCGGAGCCGGTGGCGAACCCGCTGTGTGCCGGAGCCGCCGGGGCCAGCGGACCTGCATCGGCCTGATCCGCTCGTGCCGGCGGATAGGTCCCCCTGAACTCCCGGGTTCGTTTGCCGATCCCATGCGCATGTTCGCCGCCGAAAACCTCGATCTGCCCGACGCGCAGCTGCAATTCTGGCCGCAGGCACTGAATGCCGCAGCGGCCGAAGAGGCTTTTGCCGCATTGCAGGACGAAATCGCGTGGCGGCAGGAATCGATCCACATCTTCGGTCGCTGGGTGAAGCAGCCACGGCTGTCGGCCTGGTACGGCGACCTGCAGGCCGTCTACCGCTACTCGGGCCGGCGCTTCATGCCGCTGCCGTGGACGCCGATGCTCGCGACGCTGCGCCAGCGTGCGGAAAGCCTCACCGGAGCGCGCTTCAATAGCGTGCTGGCCAACCTTTACCGCGATGGCGACGACGCGATGGGTTGGCATGCCGACGACGAGCCGGAACTCGGCGCGCAGCCGGTCATTGCCTCGCTCAGCCTCGGCGCAACGCGCAGTTTCCGCCTCCGCCACCGGCAGCGCGAGGATCTCGGTGTACAGCGTTTGCCGTTGACGGACGGCAGCCTGCTGTGCATGGCCGGCCCAACCCAGCAGCACTGGCAGCACGCGATTCCGCGCGAACGCCGGGTGCGCACACCACGCATCAATCTCACCTTCCGCTACGTCGTGGGCGCGATGGCCTGAGCGGAGGTGCGTGCGAGGCGCGACCGCCCCTACAATCCGGGCAGGAGGTTGTCGTGATGCGTGAGCCCGAGACAACGCTGTCGGCCCTGTCTGCGCGCATGGCTGCGGACAAGTTCGCCCCCGAGGCGGCCTTGCTGCATGCGCTGTGTGCGGAACTGCGGCCGCAGTACCCGGCGGAAGCGGTTTTTGCCGATGCCTGCCGCATCGTCGAGGCCTCGCGCGCGCAGCGCTCGCGTCAGGGCACGCTGGACGCCTTCCTCAACGAATTTGGCCTCTCCAACCAGGAGGGCATCACGCTGATGTGTCTGGCCGAGGCCTTGCTCCGCGTGCCTGATGCGGACACCCAGGACGCGCTCATCGCCGAGAAGATTCTTGCCGGCGACTGGGACCGGCACCGCGGCCATTCGGACAAGTTGTTCGTCAACGCCGGCGTCTGGGCGCTGATGCTGACCGGCCGTGTGCTCGATGCTGATGCCGGGGCGCGTGACCACCCCGGGCGGTGGCTTCGACGGCTGGTCGCGCGTTCAGGGGAAGGGGCGATCCGCGGTGCGGTGCGACAGGCGATGGCGATCATGGGCGGGCAGTTCGTTTTCGGCCAGGACATTGAGGAAGCGCTGGACAAGCGGGCCCGCCGACCGGCCAGCGGGCAGCTGTACTCCTTCGACATGCTCGGCGAAGCGGCACGGACCGGTGCGGCAGCGCAGGAATATGCTGCGCGCTATCGTCATGCCATCGACGCGCTCGGCGCATTGCCGGCCGTGGAGGCGCCGGCGCGCAGCTCGATCTCGATCAAGCTCTCCGCGCTGCATCCGCGTTACAGCCACGCGCAGCGTGATCGGGTGTTTGCCGAACTGCTGCCGCGCGTCCGCGAGCTGGTGCGCCACGCGGCGCAATGCGATGTGCCCGTAACCATCGACGCTGAAGAAACCGACCGGCTGGCCCTGTCACTGGAGCTGTTCGAGGTGCTGGCCCGGGATCCGCAACTGCGCGGCTGGAACGGGCTCGGGCTGGCGGTGCAGGCGTATCAGAAACGCGCCCGCACCGTCATCGACTGGCTTGTGGCGCTGACCCACGAGACCGGCCGACAGATTCCTGTGCGGCTGGTCAAGGGCGCCTACTGGGATACCGAAATCAAGCAGGCGCAGGTGGCGGGGCATGCAGACTATCCGGTGTTCACGCACAAGCCGGCCACCGACCTGGCCTACCTGGCTTGCGCCCGGGCCATGCTCGATGCCGGTGCGGCGCTGTATCCGCAGTTCGCGACGCACAACGCGCACACCATTGCCGCAGTTCACCACATGGCGGGCGCCCGGCCCTTCGAGTTCCAGCGCTTGCACGGCATGGGCGAGCTGCTCTACGCCGCGGCGCGCAAGTCGCTGATCGGCGAGAGGGTTCCGCTGCGCGTCTATGCGCCGATCGGCGCCCATGCTGATCTGCTGCCGTATCTGGTCCGCCGACTGCTGGAGAATGGCGCCAACTCCAGCTTCGTGCACCGTTTCCTGAACGAGTCCCAGCCCATCGCAGAGGTTGTCGCGGACCCGTTGCAGAGCATCTCTGAGCTGCTGGCAGAGCAGGCTAAGGGTGCTGCGGCTGTGTCGGGTACGCTGCCCCTGCCTGCGGACATTCACGGCCCCGAGCGTCGCAACGCCCGCGGCTTTGATCTGGCGGCGGCGGAGTGGACCGATGCGCTGGCCGCGCACATGGCCGCCCGCCGCGAGGCCGGAGACGCCTTTGCCGCCGGCATCGTCAATGGCGCAGATGTCGGCGGCGCACCGCAGCCCGCCTCTTCACCCGCGGACCAGCGCAGGGTCATCGGTCACATTCGCTGGCCTGAAGCCTCGCACCGGGACGATGCCTTGCGCGCGGCCTGCGCCGCACAGCCGGCATGGGATCGTCGCGGTGGCGCGGCCCGGGCCGACATCCTGTGTGCGATGGGTGATGCGCTTGAGGCGGATCACCAGGAGCTACTGCACCTGCTCACCGCGGAGGCCGGTCGCACCTGGCCGGATGCCGTGGCCGAACTGCGCGAGGCGGTGGATTTCTGCCGCTACTACGCGGCTCAGGCGCGGCGGCTTTTCGACCATCCGCAGCCCTTGCCGGGTCCGACGGGCGAGGCCAACACGCTGGAATTGCACGGTCGCGGCGTGTTTCTGTGCATCTCGCCGTGGAATTTCCCGCTGGCCATCTTCACCGGCCAGCTTGCCGCGGCGCTGGCGGCCGGCAATGCGGTGCTGGCCAAGCCGGCGGAGCAAACCTCCCTGGTGGCCCACCGTGCGACGCGCGCCTTTCTGCGCGCTGGCGTGCCAGCGAAGGTGCTGCAGCTGTTGCCCGGCACCGGGCCGGACATGGCCGCCCCGCTGGTGGCGGATTCGCGCATCGCCGGCGTGGCCTTTACCGGCTCGACCGCGACGGCCAAGCGCATCCAGCGCACTCTGGCTGAGCGCGAGGGCGAGATCGTGCCGCTGATTGCCGAGACCGGTGGGCAGAACGCCATGATTGTGGACTCCACAGCCCTGCTGGAGCAGGCCTGCGACGACATTCTCGAATCCGCCTTCGGCAGCGCCGGCCAACGCTGCTCGGCCCTGCGCGTGCTGCTGGTGCAGGACGCCGTCGCCGAGCCCTTGCTGGCCATGCTGCGTGAGGCGCTGGCCGAGCGCCGCCTCGGCCCGGCCTGGGCGCTGAGCACGGACATCGGCCCGGTCATTGATGCCACGGCGCGGGCCCGTCTCAACGAACACATCGCGCGAATGGACCGAGAGGCGCGACTTGTGGCGATCGGCCAGTTGCCGGATGACGCCGCCACGGGCCTGTTCTGCGCGCCGCGCATCTACGAGATCGACGCTCTGGCACGGCTGCACGGCGAGGTGTTTGGCCCGGTTCTGCACGTCCTGCGCTGGAATGCGCAGTCGCTGCCGGCCCACCTCGCGGCCCTGCACGACACGGGCTATGGGCTGACCTTCGGCCTGCATTCCCGCCTGGACGGGATGCGCGAGGACATCCTTCCGCGCGTGCGGGCCGGCAATGTCTACGTGAACCGGACCATGGTCGGGGCAGTGGTGGGGGTCCAGCCCTTTGGCGGCAGCGGGCTGTCCGGTACCGGCCCCAAGGCCGGCGGCCCGCATTATCTGCCGCGCTTTGCCACCGAGCGTACGGTCACCATCAATACCGCCGCCATCGGCGGCAACGCCGAACTGTTTGCGCGGATGTGAGGCTGCTTATGGCCTCGTGACGGCGAAATCCGGACCGGAAACCCGATCGCGTGGTGTCGGGCCGCATCGGTCCGTGTGACCATGTGGCCCTTTTGCCGACAATGGTTAGGTCAATGTGATTTCAAAGTGGATCAGAATAAGTCATAAATTCTATTAAAAACAAAAAGATATATTTTAATGTGAACGGATGTTGACATCGGAGCTCCACACCCGCACAATGTGCACAACAGTTCACATCGTGAGGAGTCACTCATGTCCATGACGACCCGTCTTATTCCCCGGCGCAACGCTTTCGAAAATACTCTTGAGTCGGGCCTGCGCCGCTTGCTGGACACACGTGTGGCCGCCTTGCTGACCTACCCTCATGGCGTCGACAACTACATGCAGCAGTTTGACCGTCGCTGGTCGCTGAACGAGGTTCGCGCCTCGGTGGTGAACACGCATGCGCAGACGGCCGACACCGTGACCGTGACCCTGCGCCCGAACGCCAACTGGAAAGGTTTCGCCGCTGGCCAGTATGTGCGCCTGTCGGTGGATATCGACGGTGTGCGCCGCACCCGCTGCTTCTCCCCGGCCAATTCGGCTCACGAGCGAGGCCTGATCGAGCTGACCTGCAAGATCGGCCCGGACAGCATCGTTTCCCGCTATCTGCGGGATCGGGCGCAGCCGGGTGAGGTCATGATTGTGGCGCAGGCCGAAGGGCAATTTGCCCTGCCCGAATTGCGTCCCGAGCGCATCCTGTTGATCAGCGGCGGCAGCGGCATCACGCCGGTGCTGTCGATGCTGCGCACGCTGACCGATGAAGGCCACAGCGGCCCGATCACCTTCCTGCACTACTGCCGCAGTGCCGTCGACGAGTTGTACGCCGCCGACGTCGATGCCATCGCCGACCGTCATGCAAATGTGCAGGTTCTGCGCTGTTATGCCGAAGGCCTGGGCGGTCAACTGCACGGCGTATTCGATGCCGACCAGTTGCGCCAGGCGGTGCCGGACTACGCGCAGGCTGAAACCTTCCTGTGCGGACCGCCGGGCATGATGCAGGCCGTGCAGGCCGCCTACGACAGCCAGGGGCTGAGCGATCAGCTGCACCTGGAGCATTTTTCGGCCGCCCCGGTGGCCATCGATGCCGAAGGCGCCGAGGGTGACGTGCGTTTTGCCCGCAGCGAGCGCCTGGCCGCGAACTCCGGCGCCACCCTGCTGGACCAGGCCGAATCCGCCGGGCTGCGCCCGGAATCCGGTTGCCGCATGGGCATCTGCCATGCCTGTACCTGCCGCAAGACCGCCGGCCGCGTGCGCGATACCCGTACCGGCCAGATCAGCGACGCCGGTGAGGCGGATATTCAGATTTGCGTCAGCGTGCCCGTGGGCACCGTGACGCTGGATCTGTAATCCGCCCCCGCCGCGATCCTCCATACCCCACCGAATTTCAAGGAATCTTCCCCATGAACACATCGAATCATTTCAGCCGTCTCACGCCTGAGCAGTTTGCATCCATCGGCGCCGAACTCGACGCCATCCGCAACGAGGTCCTCGCGGACCTGGGCGAGCGTGATGCGCAATACATCCGCAAGCTGGTCAAGCGCCAGCGCCAGCTCGAAGTGGGTGGCCGCGTCATGATGATGCTGCCGCCGACCTGGCCCCTGGGCGTTGCCGCCCTCTCCACGTCGAAAATCCTCGACAACATGGAGATCGGTCACAACGTGATGCACGGCCAGTACGACTGGATGGGTGACCCGGCGCTGAACTCGAAGAACTTCGACTGGGACAGCGCCGACACCGCCAAGAACTGGAAGCACACGCACAACTACGAGCACCACACCTTCACCAACGTGCTGAACAAGGACCATGACATCGGCTACGGCCTGCTGCGCATGTCCGAGGACCAGAAGTGGGAGCCGCGCTTTCTGGCAAACCTGCCGCTGACGGTGCTGCTGCACGCCTTCTTCCAGCATTTCGTGGCCGTGCAGAACCTCAAGCTCGAAGAGGTCATGATCTACAAGACCAAATCCCGCAAGCAGCTGGCGAAGGAATTCAAGCCGGTATGGAAGAAAATGCGCAAGCAGCTGGGCAAGGATTACCTGATGTATCCGCTGCTGGCTGGCCCCTTCGCGCCGCTGGTGTTCGTCGGCAACGTCGCCGCCAACGCGGCGCGCAACGTCTGGGCCTGCGCGGTGATTTTTAACGGCCACTTCCCGGAGGACGTCGAGCAGTTCCCCGAGTCGGTAGTCGAGAACGAAACCCGTGGCCAGTGGTACGTGCGGCAGATGCTGGGCTCGGCCAACTTCAGCGGCGGCCGGCTGATGCACATCATGAGCGGCAACCTGTCGTTCCAGATTGAGCATCACCTGTTCCCCGACCTGCCGGCGCACCGCTATGCGGAGCTGTCACCCAAAGTGCAGGCTGTCTGCGAAAAGTACGGCCTGCCGTACAACACCGGCCCGTTCTGGAAGCAGACACTGTCGACCTGGAAGCGGATTGCCAAGCTGTCCCTGCCCGGTCGTGGCAAGCGGAATGCCACCCCGGCCGCATCGGCCATCGCTGCTGCGGATGCGCCGTTGCCCCTGGCGGCGTAATCGCGTTAATAGGCGGTCTGTCTGGAATGAGGGCGGTTAGTGCAACCCCAGCTCCCGCCTCCATTCCCGTTCGAGTGAGCTGAGGTCGTCGTCGTTCGGGTGAAAGTCCCGCCGAAAATATGCCAGCACGGCGGGCAGGGACCCGGTTAGCAAGCCGTGGCGTCCAAACAGCGAGGCCAGCCCGCGGCCGATGCGGGGGACATCCCTGATACTTCCGTCGCGCACCATCAGGCGCAGGATCTCCGCATCACCAGCCTGCGCACGGTGGGATCACGAAAGCCAGCGAGGTAGTCCGGGTTGCGCAACATAAAACGGGCGAACACGGCCGTGAGGTGTTCGGCGCCGGCCGTGGCCGCAAGGCACTGGAGCGGGATGTGCACCTTCGTGGCGACGGGGCGTGGCGGGTGTCGATTGCGTATCCGCAGTAGAGGTACTCATGCCCCCGCTCCTGCCAGGCGCAGCACATCGCCGTAACTGGGGGGCGCCGGCACGGCGTTCTTCTCGCGCATCAGCCGATGCATGAGCGGCAGCCGGTAATAGGGCACCGAGGCCATCGCGTGATGTTCCAGGTGATAGTTCACGTGGCAGGGCGCGACCGTCATGCGTAGCAGCAGGTTGGCGCGCGTGCTGCGGGTGTTGCGGAACATGTCTGGCACGCGCTCCAGCACGCCGTGCTCAGCAATCGAGCGCACCCGCACGAACAGCGGGAAGGGCGTGATGTAGGCCAGCACCCAAACCCCATACAGCCAGGCGTGGCCGGTGGCCGCGAGCAGGCCGAACAGGACGAGGTTGGTGGCCAGCATGCCACCCGCGTTGCGAACAAAACTCAGCGGGTAATCAAACCAGCGGCGACCATCCTGAGGCAGCTTGGTCAGGTGGTTGGCGACCGTCCATTTGTAGACGCCGGCGTCCATGAGGACCAGGCCCAGCATGAGCTTAACGCCCGTCAGGCCCGACAGATCACGCGCGAATTTGCGCATCAGCGAAGTGCGGGACACGGGATACCCGGCATGCAGCGATATATCCGGGTCGGCATCGGTGCCGGTTTTGGTGTGATGTACGAAATGATGGGCGCGGTACTTGGGCAAGTGCTGCCACACCGGGCGCGCGCACAGCCAGTCGGCGAGCACATCGTTCATCCAGCGGGTCTTGAACAACGTGCCGTGCGCGCCTTCGTGTTGCAGTATTCCCAGCGCCAGCTGCCGCCCGGCGATCAAGATTAGCGCCAGAACTAAAGTGAGCGGATTCGGCCAGATGGCCAGTATGGCCATGGCCCCGGCGATGATGGCCCAGGTGGACGCGATGGCCCAGGCGCCGCGCAGGTCGGAGCGGGCCGTGAGCTGGGCAATTTCGTCACGGGTGAACAGGTCGCGAATCTTGCGCCGGGTGACGGCGGGCATTTCGTTGGGCGTGGAAGACGCTACGGGGGTCAGGGTGTCCATCGGGTAT
>JBDNBC010000323.1:0-15353 GCA_039768115.1 Oceanococcaceae bacterium | reverse complement strand
TCGCCGTTACAGCGAGTAGTACATGTCGAATTCCACCGGATGGGTGGTCATCTTCAGGCGCGTGGTTTCTTCACTCTTCAGCTCGATGTAGGCATCGATCATGTCGTCGGTGAAGACGCCGCCGCGGGTCAGGAACTCGCGGTCCTTATCCAGTGCTTCCAGCGCCTGGTCGAGCGAGAAGCAGACCTGCGGGATGGCTTTTTCTTCTTCCGGCGGCAGGTCATACAGATCCTTGTCCATGGCCGGGCCCGGATGGATCTTGTTCTGAATGCCGTCGAGGCCCGCCATCATCAGCGCCGCAAAGGCGAAGTACGGGTTGGCGGTCGAATCCGGGAAACGCACCTCAATGCGGCGCGCCTTGGGATTCGAGATGAACGGAATGCGGATCGACGCGGAGCGGTTGCGGGCCGAGTAGGCCAGCATGGTCGGGGCTTCGAAGCCTTTGACCAGGCGCTTGTAGCTATTTGTCGATGCGTTGGTGAAGGCGTTCAGGGCCCGGGCGTGCTTGATCACCCCGCCGATGTAGTACAGCGCGGTTTCGGAGAGACCGCCCACTTCATCACCGGAGAACAGGTTGACGCCGTCTTTGGCCAGTGACATGTGCACGTGCATGCCGTTGCCGTTATCGCCGACCAGCGGCTTGGGCATGAAGGTCGCCGTTTTGCCATAGCCGTGGGCCACATTCTGGATCGCGTACTTGAGAACCAGGACCTCATCAGCCTTTTTCACCAGCGTGTTGAACTTGACGCCGATTTCGCACTGACCGGCGGTAGCCACCTCGTGGTGATGTACTTCGGTGGGCACGCCCATCTCTTCCAGCGCCAGACACATGGCACCGCGCAGGTCATGCAGCGAATCCACCGGCGGGACGGGGAAGTAGCCACCCTTGACGCCCGGGCGGTGACCCATGTTGCCGTCGGGGTAGACCTTCTCGGAGTTCCAGCCGGCCTCTTCGGAGTCAATCTTGTAGAACGCGCCCTGCATGGTCGCGCCCCACTTGATGTCGTCAAATACGAAGAACTCGTTTTCCGGGCCGAAGAAGGCGGTATCGGCGACGCCGGTCGACTTCAGATAGGCCTCGGCGCGCTTGGCGAGTGAACGCGGGTCGCGCTCGTAACCCTGCATCGAGGACGGCTCGATGACGTCACAGCGCAGAATCAGCGTGGTTTCCTCGCTGAACGGGTCGATGACAGCGGTCTCCGTATCCGGCATCAGGATCATGTCGGACTCGTTGATGCCCTTCCAACCCGAGATCGACGAGCCGTCGAACATCTTGCCGTCTTCGAATACATCAGCGTCGATAGTGTGCGCAGGCACGGTCACGTGCTGCTCTTTGCCGCGGGTGTCTGCGAAGCGGAAATCCACAAAGACCACGTCTTTGTCTTCAATCATTTTCATTACGTCGTTAACCGACATGTGTATCTCCCTACACTGAGAAAAGAAACCGGGTGAGCGACATATTCGCGCTCATGCCCGAGTAATTGAGCAGAAACCATGCCAGTTGACAGACGTCACCGCAGCGCCCCGGTTGAGGTGTCCGGTCGATGGTGGCGCATCAGATGCACCATGATTGTGCGCCAGTATGGACTCATGCGCCGGATTCCGCACCTCTATGGTGCATTCTGTTCGCGGAATGCCCGTGTCTGCACTCTCGCACACCCGATCGGCGCTCTTTTGTGCGGGCCATCACAACCCGTTTGCCCGAACGCACGAGGCCCATGGCGGATGGGGAGTCGGCGACCAGCGCACGGCACCCGTAAAATGGCCGCCTTTCCTGCCCATTTTTCGGACATCTGATGGCCGCGCCCGCCACCTTCGCTGAACTGATTGCCAGCCTGCAGAATTTTTGGGCGCACCACGGCTGCGTAATTTTGCAGCCGCTGGATAAAGAGGTCGGTGCCGGCACCTTCCACCCCGCCACCTTTCTGCGCTCGCTCGGCCCGGAGCCGTGGAAAACGGCCTATGTTCAGCCCTCGCGCCGCCCGACCGACGGGCGCTACGGCGATAACCCCAACCGCCTGCAGCACTATTACCAGTTTCAGGTGCTGCTCAAGCCTTCGCCGCCCAATATTCAGGATCTGTATCTGGAGTCGTTGCGGGTGCTGGGATTTGACCCGCTGGTTCACGACATCCGCTTCGTCGAAGACAACTGGGAGTCGCCCACGCTGGGTGCCTGGGGGCTGGGCTGGGAAGTCTGGCTTAACGGGATGGAAGTGACCCAGTTCACCTACTTCCAGCAGGTCGGCGGCCTGGAGTGCCGGCCGGTGTCAGGTGAGCTCACCTATGGCCTGGAGCGGCTGGCCATGTATGTGCAGGGCGTCGAGTCCGTGTACGACCTGATCTGGGCGCGCGACGGCGACCGAGTCGTGACCTACGGCGATGTGTTTCATCAAAATGAGGTGGAGCAGTCGACCTATAACTTCGAGCATGCCGATACGGCCGACCTGTTCGCGAGTTTTGACAAGGCCGAGCAGGCCTGTCAGCAGCTGGTGGAACGGGCATTGCCCCTGCCGGCGTATGAGCGGGTGCTCGACGCCTCGCACGCCTTCAATATGCTGGATGCGCGTCAGGCCATCTCGGTATCCGAACGGCAGGCCTACATCCTGCGCGTGCGCAACCTGGCCCGTGCCTGCGCCGAAAGCTACTACGCCAAACGCGAGGCGCTGGGCTTTCCGCTGTGCGCCGAGCCTACCGCCCCCGCCGCCGGAGAACGCACATGAGCGCCGCAAGTCTGCTCATCGAGATTGGCTGTGAAGATCTGCCCGCGCGCTTCCAGGCCCCGCTGGCCACGGCACTGCGGGAAAGCATCACCCAAGGGCTTGATTCTGCAGGTGTTTCACATGGATCGTCGCAGCTGTTCGTGACCCCGCGTCGGGTCGCCGTGCTGATTCAGAACGTCGCGGCGCAGCAGCCGGAACAACAGGTGCGGCGCCAGGGCCCGGCACTCAGCGTGGCACTGCGGGACGGACAGCCCACGCCCGCCGGCCTCGGTTTCGCCAAATCCTGTGGTGTTGACTTTGCCGCCCTCGGCCGCGAATCCACAGGCAAAGGCGAATATCTGGTTTTTCAATCCACGACGCCCGGCCAGGCACTCGGCGACCTGCTGCCGGGGCTGTTTGCCGACAGCCTGCGGCAGATGGACCGTCTGGCACCCAAGCGCATGCGCTGGGGCGATGGCGAAGCCACCTTCGTGCGACCCGTACAGTGGCTCTGCGCCCTGCACGGTGACAGGGTGCTGACACTGAAGGCCTTCGGGCTGACCGCCAGCAATCTCACCTTTGGTCACCGTTTTCACCATCCCGGCGCCATCGCCCTGCATCAAGCAGACGATTACCCGACGGCCTTGCAAAACGCGATGGTGATGGCCGATCCCGCCGCCCGCCGTGAGGAGATCCGGCGCCAGGTCACGCAGGCCGGGCAGGCCTGCGGTGGTGATGCGCGGATTAGTGATGACCTGCTGGACGAGGTCACCGCGCTGGTGGAGTGGCCGGTCACCGTCCATGGTCAATTCGAGACCCGTTTTCTCGCGGTGCCGCCCGAGGCCATCACGCTGACCATCGAAGAAAATCAGCGCTACTTTCCGGTCTTCGATAGCCGCGGCGAGTTGCTGCCGCACTTTGTCACCGTCGCCAACATCGCCTCGCGCGACCCGGTGCAGGTGGTGGCCGGCAACGAGCGCGTCGTGCGCCCGCGGCTGGAGGACGCCCTGTTTTTCTGGGACCAGGACCGCAAGATTCCGCTGGAAGACCGGCTCGCGGATCTCGAGCGAGTGAACTGGGCGCGCGGCCTGGGCACCTTGCGGGACAAGGCCCTGCGGCTCGAGTCACTGTGCCGTGCGCTGGCCCCCGCCATGCGCGCCGAGGCCGAGGCCGCTGCGCGCGCTGGCCGTCTGGCGAAGTGCGATCTGGTCACCCGCATGGTGTTTGAGATGACCGACCTTCAGGGCATCATGGGCGGGCACTACCTGCGACAACAGGATTCGCACGCCGGGGCCGTCGCGGATGCCATTGCTGCCCAGTACCGCCCTGCCGGGCCGGGCGAGTCGATTCCGGATACGGCCCTCGGGCAGGTGGTCGCGCTGGCCGACAAACTCGACACCCTGCGCGGCTATTTTTCGATTGACCAGGCACCCACCGCGAGCAAGGACCCCTTCGGTCTGCGCCGGGCCGCGCTCGGCTTGCTGCGCATTCTGGTCGAGGGAGAGCACGCGCTGGACTGGCCCGACTTGCTGGAGGCCGCGGACTCGCCGTTAAGCCCGCCACAGCATGATCAGCTGCTGGCATTCCTGCGTGATCGCCTGCGTGGCCTGCTAGTCGACCGCGGTCTGCCGGCTCAGGTGGTTGCGGCCGTTCTCGATGGCGCCACCGGTCCGCTCGATGCGCGCGACCGCGCGGAAGCGGTGGCGGCCTTTGCCGCGACGGCCGCTGGTGATGCGCTGGCAGCCAGTTCCAAGCGGATTCGTAACATTCTGGCCGGTGCCGACGAATTACGCCCTACCGTAGACCCGCAGGGATTTGTTGAGCCTGCCGAAAGCGCCCTGTGGACGGCGCTGAATGGTTTGCCCGACCACGACGCCGGTTATGCCGACACCCTCGCCGCGCTGGCGACACTGCAGGCGCCGGTAGATGCGTTCTTCGACACCGTCATGGTCAACGCTGACGACGCCGGACTGCGGCGCAACCGGCTGGCCTTGCTTGCGCAGTTTGATAGCGCCTGCTCTTCCATCGCGGACTTCGCCGTCCTCGCCAGTGGAAGCCGCTGAGTACATGCACGCATGATCCGCTGGCGGCGGGTGCTGGCCGTCACCGGCGCGTTGCTCCTGACCCCGCTGGGTACCACCCATGCGACCGATTGCCCCTCACCCCGCTTACTGACGTGGGCCGTGGGCGAGGAGCGGCCGCTGCCAGCGCATGTCTTCACGCAGGGCTTCGAAATTGCCGATGGGCGCTGGTGGCTGAGCAGTGGCGGCTATGGACAGTCCGAGTGGTTGCGCGGCCCCGCCGATGACATTCGCTCGATATTTGCCTTCCCTCGTCAGCGTTTCGCCGAGGGCCTGAGCCTGAACGGTGATCAGCTGTGGGTGCTGTCCTGGCGCGCCGGCGAGGCCTGGGTGTTTGATCGCCACAGCGGTGCACACCAGACCACGCATCAATTTTCCGGTGAAGGCTGGGGCCTCGCGTGGTTCGCTGAGCGCGACCGATTTCTGATGAGCGATGGCACCGCCTCGCTAACCTGGCGTGACGCCGCAGATTTTCGTGACCAGGGCCGCATCACGGTCAGGCTGGGCGCAAAACCCTTGCCCCGGCTCAATGAGCTGGAGCGGGTGGGCGAGGCCGTTTTCGCCAATGTCTGGCTGACCGAGCAGGTCGTGCGCATCGACGTGGAGACCGGCTGCGTCACCGGCCTGCTGGATTTACGCACGCTGTGGCCCGCCTCTCAACGCCCACCCCGCAGCGATGTGCTCAACGGCCTCGCATGGGACGCTGGCCGCGAACAATTATGGGTGACGGGCAAGCGCTGGGGCCGGGCGTTCGCCCTGACCATTACGGACTGAGGCCGCACCCCCCGCTTTCAGCCGCGGCAACGTCCTCAGGCGTATTTCGCCAGCAGGCGTGTGGTGTCCTGTATCACTTGATGTTGCTTCGCGGCATCATCGGCATCGGCCAGCCCGCTTTCCAGACTGCAGGCCAGCATTTCATAGAACGCCCGGTCCAGCGCCTTGCGCGCCGCCGCCAGTTGCTGAGCAACGGCATCACAGGGCGCGTCGCGCTCAATCATGCCCAGCACCCCGCGCACCTGGCCTTCCACGCGCTTCAGGCGGTTGGCGACCTCCTGTTTACGCGCAAGGCGAAAGGCCTCAGCGTCAAGGTCATCACGGAGCTTGATCATACCGACGCACGCCGCTGATCACGTTACTTGACGGTGGCCTTCATAAAGGCAATCAGGCGCTTGACGAAGTTGGTATACGGCGGCGCCATCAACAGTGAGGCGGAAAATTTGTTTTCCATCACGGTGCGCTCATGGGAAAAGGCCTTGAAGCCCCACTTACCATGCGAACTGCCGATACCGGAGTTATTGACGCCGCCAAAGGGCGCGTTCATGTGCAGGTACTGCAGCGTGCAGGTGTTGATGCAGCTCCCGCCCGCGCTGGTTTCCTCGATGACCTTATTAATGGTCTTGCGGTTGTTGCTGTACACGTACAGCCCCAACGGCTTGGGTCGCGCATTGATGTAGTCAATGACTTCCTGGATGTCGGTGTACGGAATCACCGGCAACAGCGGCCCGAAGATTTCCTCCTGCATGATTCGCGCATCCATCGGCACGGCATCCACCAGAGTCGGCGCAATTGAGCGCTGCTCGGTGTTGACGATGCCGCCGGTCGCGACCACCGCGCCGTTATCCGTCGCATCTTTGAGAATGGCACTGACCCGCTCGAAATGGCGCTCGTTAACGATTTTGGCGAAATCCGGCGATTGCGTGCCGTCCTTGCCGTAGGTGTCTTCGAGGTGCTTCGCTGCCGCCTTGATGAAGGCGTCTTTCTTGGAGGCATGCACGAACAGATAATCCGGCGCGATGCAGGTCTGTCCGGCGTTCATGAATTTGCCGAAGTTGATGCCCTTGGCGGCCCGCTCGACGTCGGCCGTTTCATCGACGATCGTCGGACTTTTGCCGCCCAGTTCAAGGGTCACCGAGGTCAGGTTCTTCGCCGCTGCCGCCATGATGATCTTGCCGACCGCGGGGCTGCCAGTGAAGAAAATATGATCAAACGGCAAGTCCAGCAGCGCCGTCGTTTCGTCAACGGCCCCCTCGACGACGGCCACTTCGGCTTCATCAAAGGTTTCGGCCACCAGCGCCTTGAGCAATTCAGAGCAGGCCGGGGTCAGCTCGGACGGTTTGAGAATCGCCGTGCAGCCGGCAGCCAACGCCGGCACCAGCGGCATCAACGAGAGATTTACCGGGTAGTTCCATGGCGCGATGATCAACGACACCCCCTTGGGCTCGTAACGCACCCGGGTCTTGGTGCCCAGCATCATCATGGTGGGCCAGACCCGCTCGCCCTTCATCCATGACTTCAAGTGCGACTTGACCGACTTGATTTCGGCCAGCACCGGAATGATTTCCGCCAGCTCGACTTCCGTCTCGGGCTTGCCGAAATCCGCCGCACACGCCGCCTTGATGCGATCCTCATACTTGATCATCGCATCGCGCAGGCGATTGAGGCGGTCGATTCGCTCGGATGCGGTGCTGGTCCGCCAGCGAATGGCCGTTTTCTGCTGCTTGGCGAATATCCGCTTCATGTCAGCGATCGTGGCATTTTCAAAACGCGGATCGGCGTCGGCTGTCTGGGCTAGGGCGCTCATGTCTCTCCTCTCAATCGGGCTTGCTTCGAAACCCCATTCACCAAATGTGAGCGGCGCATCTTCAGCACAGCCCGTAACGATAGCGCAGCGCGCAGGTGCCGGCCACTTTGAGCGGGCTAAGGCGCTTGACACTCCACGACGTAGCGGCCGGTGACCCCGCCCTGCATCAGTTGCGCACAGGCGTCACCCACCTCCGCGAGACCAATGGTCGCGTGCGTCCAGCGCGTCGCGTCCACCTGCCAGTCGCCGAACACGTTCTCCCATACCGCCAGACGCCGATCCATCGGCGTTTCCACCGAGTGAATGCCCAGCAAATTGACGCCACGCAGAATGAACGGCATGACCGTTGTTTCGAGCTTATGCGATGCCGCCAGGCCGATGCTGGCGACGTTGCCCCAGAGTTCGGTCTCGGCAATCAGCGAAGACAGCACCGGCCCGCCGATGTTGTCGACAACGCCCCCCCAGCGCGCCTTAAGCAGAGGCGCCTCGGGTGCGCCAATGTCCCGGGCATCGACCAGATCGGTGGCGCCGAGTGCGGTCAGGTAGTCACGCTGATCGAGTTTGCTGGTTACCGCCACCGGAGAGAATCCCAGCTTGGCCAGCAAGGCGATGGCTATCGACCCCACACCGCCGGTCGCGCCGGTCACGGCGATTGGCCCCATATCCGGGCGCTGCCCATTATCGAGCATGCGCATGACGGCCAGACCGGCTGTAAATCCGGCGGTACCGTAGGCCATGGCGTGCGCGGCGGTAACGCCGTCCGGACGGGCCACCAGCGCATCTTCAGCAACCACCGCTTCGGTCGCCAGACCGCCATCGTACTTCTCGCCGATATTGCAGCCGGTGACCAGTACCGCGGTGCCCACCGGCCAGCGGCTCGATGCCGATTCGGTCACCGTGCCGGCCAGGTCGATACCGGCCACGCAGGGGAAACGGCGCATGATCCGGCCCTTGCCGGTGACGGCCAGCGCATCCTTGAAATTAAGGCTGGAGGCGTCGACAGACACGCGCACGTGCCCGTCGGACAATGGCAGAGCGTCGCGCGAGATCAGGCTCGCACCTTCGCCCTTGGCCGCTACGACCCAGGCTGAAATCATTGATGGTCTCCGGAAAATTCAGGGTGCCGCAGTGTAACGGCTCACCGCCGGAGCGATGCGATCTAGGCGGTCAACTTCAGACGCGCGCAGAGCGCGCGGGTCGGCTCGGTGCGGTTTAGCGTGTAGAAGTGCAACCCGGGAGCGCCCTGCGCGAGCAACTGCTCGCAGAGGTGCGTGACCACATCCTCCCCGAAGGCCCGAATGGAGGCGAGATCCTCTCCGTACTGCTCCAACCGCAGGCGAATCCAGCGCGGAATTTCCGCACCGCAGATGCCGGAAAACCGGGTCAGCTGCCGATGGTTGGTGATCGGCATGATCCCCGGTGTGATCGCCACCGTGCAGCCGCGGTCGCGCACGCGCTCGACAAAGTCCACATAGGCCGCTGCACTGAAAAAGTACTGCGTGATCGCCGCGTCGGCACCGGCGTCAACCTTGTCGATGAAATGCCCGAGGTCTGCATCGGGTGTGCGCGCCTGCGGATGCATTTCCGGATACGCGGCCACTTCAATATGAAAGTGCGCCCCGGTTTCGGCACGAATGAACGCCACCAGGTCCCGCGCATAGCGAAACGGTCCGGCGCCGAGGCCGGCGCCGGAGGGGAGGTCGCCCCGCAACACGACCAGGCGCCGCACGCCCTGCTCCTGGTAAGCCCGCAGCAGATCTCGGATGCTCTCCGGCGTGGTGCCCACGCAGGAAATATGTGGCGCCGTGTCCAGGTTCAGCGACGCGCGCAGACGCGATACCGCCTCGAGCGTGCCGCCCTGAAGCGAACCGCCGGCGCCGAAGGTGACCGAGACATACTCGGGCTTCAGCGCCGCCAGCTCCGTAGCGGTGGCCACAAAGGCCGGCCACGCGTCATCACCCCGGGGCGGGAAGAACTCGAAACTAATAGGTGTGCTCATCTGCGTGCCATTTCCGCAACCGCCTGTCGACTTAATAGCGGTAATGTTCCGGCTTGTACGGACCGTCGACCGGCACACTGATGTAATCGGCCTGCTCCTGCCGCAGCTCGGTGAGCTGCGCGCCGATGCGGGCCAGGTGCAGACGGGCCACCTTCTCGTCCAGATGCTTGGGCAGCACGTACACGCCCGGCGGGTAGTCCGCCGTCTTGGTGAACAGCTCGATCTGGGCGATGGTCTGATTGGTGAAGCTGGCGCTCATCACGAAGCTCGGGTGGCCGGTCGCGCAACCCAGGTTCACCAGCCGGCCCTTGGCCAGCAGGATGATTTTCTTGCCATCGGGGAAGACCACATGGTCGACCTGCGGCTTGATGTTGTCCCACTGGCAATGCTTTTCCAGGCCGGCCACGTCGATCTCGTTATCGAAGTGGCCGATGTTGCAGACGATCGCCTCGTCCTTCATCGCCTGCATGTGCTCCAGCGTGATGATCTTGTAGTTGCCGGTCGCCGTGACGAAGATGTCCGCCTTGTCGGCGGCGTATTCCATCGTCACCACCTTGTAGCCTTCCATCGCCGCCTGCAGCGCGCAGATCGGATCGACTTCGGTGATCCAGACCTGGGCCGACAGCGCACGCAGTGCCTGCGCCGAGCCTTTGCCCACATCCCCGTAGCCACAGACCACGGCGATCTTGCCGGCAATCATCACGTCGGTGGCGCGCTTGATGCTGTCCACCAGCGACTCCCGACAGCCATACAGGTTGTCGAACTTGGACTTGGTGACCGAATCGTTGACGTTGATCGCCGGGAAGGGCAAACGGCCCTGCTTGTGCATCTGATACAGGCGATGCACGCCGGTGGTGGTCTCTTCGGTCACGCCCAGGATGTTCTCGCGAACACGGGAATAAAAGCCGCGATCTTCGGCCAACTTGGCCCGAATGGACTTGAACAGGGCGACTTCTTCCTCACTGCCCGGCTTGTCCAGCAGGCTTTCGTCGTCGGCCGCACGGGCGCCCAGCAGCACCAGACCGGTGGCGTCGCCGCCATCGTCCAGAATCATGTTCGGCGTGCCGCCGTCATGCCACTCCAGAATCTTGTGGGTGTAGGCCCAGTACTCGTCCAGCGTCTCACCCTTGTAGGCGAAGACCGGGGTGCCGTTGGCCGCAATTGCCGCAGCCGCGTGATCCTGGGTCGAGTAGATGTTGCACGAGGCCCAGCGCACTTCCGCGCCCAGCGCTTCCAACGTCTGAATCAGCACCGCAGTCTGGATCGTCATGTGCAGCGAGCCGGCAATCCGTGCGCCCTTGAGCGGCTGGCTGGCGGCATATTCGGTGCGGGTCTGCATCAGACCGGGCATTTCCGTTTCAGCAATCGCGATTTCCTTGCGGCCATAAGCGGCAAGGTTGATGTCCGCGATGATGTAGTCGGGTTCGATTTTCTTGGCGGGAAGGTTCATAGCTTTCTCTCAGTGGTCGGGTTTTTTTCCACAGATGGACACAGATGGACACAGATTTGGGGGGCAATCGATTGCGAATGGCATGAGTCAGGCAGCGGCCCCGCCCGAAACCCATCTGTGGAAATCTGTGCTCATCTGTGGAAAACGGATTTCAGATCCCGGCGTCAGCGCGCAGCGCCTCGGCCTTATCGGTGCGCTCCCAGGGGAACGCGGTGAAGGTTTCAGACTTCTCAACCGCTTTGCCGTTCTCACGGTCGGTCCAGTGGTAGGTCATTTCCGCCGGCTCGCGGCCGAAATGGCCATAGGCCGCCGTGGCCTGGTACATCGGGTGGAGCAGGTCGAGCATGCGGGTGATGGCGTAGGGGCGCAGGTCGAAATGCCGGCGCACCAGGGCGACGATCTTGTCGTCCGAGATCTTGCCGGTGCCGAAGGTTGTGACCCAGATGGACGTTGGCTCGGCAACCCCGATGGCGTAACTCACCTGAATCTCGCACTTGTCGGCCAGACCGGCGGCAACGATGTTCTTGGCCACGTAACGGCCGGCATAGGCCGCTGACCGGTCCACTTTGGACGGATCCTTACCGGAGAACGCGCCGCCGCCATGACGGGCCATCCCCCCGTAGGTGTCAACGATGATCTTGCGTCCGGTCAGGCCGCAATCGCCTACCGGGCCACCGATGATGAACTGACCGGTCGGGTTGATATGGAACTGCGTGTCGGCGTGAATCCACTCCGCCGGCAACATCGGCTTGACGACGTGCTCCATGACCGCTTCGCGCAGCATGGCCTGGGAAATTTCGGGGTTGTGCTGGGTCGACAGCACCACGGCATCAATGCCCACCGGCACGTTGTCGCGATACCGCAAGGTCACTTGTGACTTGGCATCCGGCCGCAACCAGGCCAGCTCGCCCGATTTGCGTACCTCGGCCTGCCGCTGCACGAGGCGGTGAGCGAACTGGATTGGAGCCGGCATCAGCGCGTCCGTCTCATTGCAGGCATAGCCGAACATCAGCCCCTGGTCGCCGGCGCCCTGGTCTTCGGGCCGCTTGCGCGCATCGCCGGCGCCGTCGACGCCCATGGCGATGTCCGCGCTCTGCTTGCCGATCAGGTTCATGACCGCGCAGGTCGCTCCATCGAAACCGACCGCCGAGTTGGTGTAGCCGATGTCGGAAATCACCTGACGAACCAAATCCTCCAGGTCGATCCACGCCGACGTGGTGATCTCACCGGCCACAATCGCCACACCGGTTTTCACCAGCGTTTCGCAGGCCACGCGGGCATAGACATCCCGTACCAGCAACGCATCGAGCACGGCGTCCGAAATCTTGTCCGCGACCTTGTCAGGATGGCCTTCCGAAACCGATTCCGAAGTGAAGAGATAGTCAGCCGACATGAATGCTCCGTTGCAAAAAAGGTGAGGCCCGCAGTATGCCTCGCCGGAAATGACAACTCGACGAGACATCCGTTCATCCGGATAGGCGGATGATTGTAGCGCTTCGGGCTTGATCTGACCACTCACGGCCCGCATTCTGTGCGCCCGATCCGCTACGGAGCCACGCCCATGGCACGCACACCGTCCACGATGATTGATCTGGGCACCCCCGCCCCCGACTTCGCTCTTCCCGATACGGTGTCCGGCCGCACCCTGCGGTACGCCGATGTGGCCGGGGCTCAGGGCACGCTGGTGATGTTCATATGCAACCACTGCCCCTACGTGAAACTGATCGAGCACGATCTGCCGTCGTTGGGCCGCGAGTGCCAGTCAGTGGACATTGGCGTGGTCGCCATCAGCGCCAACGACGCGGAGAGTTACCCGGACGACAGCCCCGACAAGATGGCCGCACTGGCGCGCCACCTGGGCTACCCCTTCCCGTACCTGTACGACGCGAGCCAGGACACGGCGCGCGCCTACCAAGCCGCCTGTACTCCGGACTTCTATCTGTTCGATGGCAGCGGGCTGTGCGTTTATCGCGGACAATATGACGATGCCCGCCCCGGAAACGGCGTAGCCGTCACCGGCCGCGACCTGCGGGCGGCGGTTCGCCAGCTTACCGAGGGCAAACCACCGCTGGCCGATCAGAGGCCGAGTCTGGGCTGCAATATTAAATGGAAGGACTGAGACTTCTCGGTTCCGGCCGCGACGACAAGCCGCAGCACCTCGGTGCTGCGCCACACATTTATTAGCAGCTCCTGATCTACCGATCCGCTGCACTTACAATACCGGGCCCGGAGAGCGTCTCGCGCGATCCCGCACTGGGAGGAAATTGATGTCAAGCCGCAAGGACAAAGCGAACGCCATTCGGGCGCTGGCCATGGACGCCGTTCAGCAGGCCAATTCCGGCCACCCGGGCATGCCCATGGGCATGGCCGACATCGCCGAAGTGCTGTGGAGCGATGTGCTGCGCCACAATCCTACCGACCCGGCCTGGCCTGATCGCGACCGCTTTGTGGTCTCCAACGGACACGGCTCGATGCTGGTGTACGCCCTGCTGCACCTGAGCGGCTATGACCTGCCGCTTGATGAGCTGCGCAACTTCCGCCAGCTCGGCTCCAAGACCGCTGGCCACCCCGAGTCACACCTGATCGATGGCGTGGAAACCACCACCGGCCCGCTCGGCCAGGGCATCGGCAATGCGGTCGGCATGGCGCTGGCCGAGCAGCTGCTGGCAGCCGAGTTCAATCGGCCCGGACACCCGGTGATCGACCACCGCACCTGGGTATTTCATGGCGACGGCTGCCTGATGGAAGGCCTCTCCCACGAAGTGTGCTCGCTGGCAGGCACGCTACAGCTGGGCAAGCTGAACCTGATCTACGACGACAACAACATCTCCATCGATGGGGAAGTGGAAGGCTGGTTCACCGACGACACCGTCAAGCGTTTTGAAGCGTATGGATGGCATGTCCTGGCCGACGTCGATGGCCATGACCCTGACGCCATCGCCCGGGCATTGCAGGCCGCCACGGCCGAGACATCGCGGCCGACGCTGATCCAGTGCAAGACGGTGATCGGCTACGGCTCGCCGAACAAGGCGGGCAAGGAAGAGTCCCACGGCGCGCCGCTGGGCGACGAAGAGATTGCCCGGACCCGGGCCCAGCTCGGCTGGACGCATGAGGCCTTCGCCATCCCCGAAGACATCTACGCCGCCTGGGATGCACGCGAACGCGGGATGGCCGCGCAGCAGGACTGGCAGGAGCGCTTTGCGGCCTACGCAGCAGCGTACCCGGCCGAAGCCGCCGAACTCGAACGGCGCCTGCGCGGTGACCTGCCCGCCGATTTCCACGAGCGGTGGGGCCACGTATTGGCCGAAACCCAGTCTGCGATGACCAAGGTAGCGACGCGCAAGGCCTCGCAGATGGCCATCGGCAAAGCCGCGGTGATGTTGCCGGAAATGCTCGGCGGCTCGGCGGACCTGACCGCCTCCAACCTGACCAACTGGCCGGAGTGCGGCGCAGTCCGCGGTGGCCAGTTCGGGCGGCACATCAACTACGGTGTCCGCGAGTTCGGCATGAGCGCGATCATGAACGGCATCGCGTTGCACGGCGGGTACATTCCCTTCGGCGGCACCTTCCTGGTGTTCTCCGACTACGCCCGCAATGCCATGCGCATGTCGGCGCTGATGGCGCAGCGGGTCATCTACGTGATGACGCACGACTCCATCGGCCTCGGTGAAGACGGCCCCACCCACCAGCCGGTGGAACATCTCGCCAGCCTGCGGCTGATCCCCAATCTCGAAGTCTGGCGACCGGCCGATGTGGTCGAAACCCACGCGGCCTGGCAGGCCGCACTGGAAAACGCGAAGACCCCAACCGTCCTCGCCCTGTCGCGCCAGAACCTGCCGGCGCTGCCGCGCGACGGGCAGCAGGTGGCGGATATTTTCCGCGGCGGTTACGTGCTCTGGGAGCGGCCCAACGCGCAGGCCATCGTGATCGCGACCGGCTCGGAAGTCGAAATCGCGCTTGCAGCGGCTAAACTATTGGATGACGAGGGCATTCCCGTGCGCGTGGTATCGATGCCATGCGTGGAACGTTTCGCGCAGCAGGGTCGCGACTGGCGTGATGCGGTTCTGCCGCCCGCACTGCCGGTCCGTCTGGCCGTCGAGGCCGGCGTGACGGACCTGTGGTGGAAGTATGTCGGCACACAAGGGGATGTCATCGGCCTGGATCGCTTCGGCGAGTCGGCGCCGGGACCTGCCCTCTATAAACATTTTGGCTTCACTGCCGAGAAGGTTGCGGCGCGCGTTCGCGACCTGCTCTGAAGCCCTGGCGTTTTTTTACGGAGTAATCAATGAGCATCAAGATCGGTATCAACGGCTACGGCCGCATCGGGCGCAACGTCCTGCGTGCGTTGTATGAGTCTGGCCGGACCGACATCACCATCGTCGCCGTCAATGACCTGGGCGACGCTGAAACCAACGCCCACCTGACCCGCTATGACACGACGCACGGCCGCTTCAACGGCACCGTGGCCGTGGAAGGGGATGAAATGGTCGTCAACGGGGACCGCATCAAGGTGCTGGCCCAGCGCGATCCCGCCCAGTTGCCC
>JBDNBC010000322.1:0-11123 GCA_039768115.1 Oceanococcaceae bacterium | reverse complement strand
ACTCCACGCCATCGGCGCCGCATACCTCCGCGTAGTCCAGCGCCGGATCAGCCGCAACCAGCGGCGGCAGAAAATCGGTAATCGGCAGGTAGGGCACCGACTGGGCAGAACCCATTGTCGGCAGGGCCAGCGCCAGAATGAGGCCAAGCCGCGGTAGTGAGCGCATCAGGACTGTCTCCACACGTCGTGCCTGCATGGTCGCACCAATGACCGCGGTCAGGAAGGCGGCACGGCCTCCGCCACGAAGTTCAGCTGCTCCGGCCACGGCCGCGCATCCAGCCCCACCACGGGCAGCAACTGACCCGACCACGCCAGGCGCAGCTCGTGCGGCTGGGTCAGCGCGGCCAGCACGGCCTCATCGTTTAACGGTTCGCCATTCGGGCTGCGCCAGTGCGGGCCAAGCAAGACGAGATCCTGGTCGCGCAACAGACCGACCTCACCATCCTGCCGAAACATGACCTGGCCCTCCGGACTGAGCAGCACGGCATTGACCTGGGCCCACTCCTGACCGGTATGGTCCACCACCGCCAGCGCCGCTCCCTCACGCAGATGCACATGCCATGGCGTCGCTTCGAGCGCGACATGGACGCGCTGCGGGCCGTTCTGAAAAACGTAGCTGCCGTCGTCCAGACGCAGATAATTGCGCCCGATAAAGTCGATCAGCTTGGGATTCGATACCGGGCCGTTGCGCAAATGCCAGCGCCCGCGCGCATCCAGCCGCAGCCAGCCGTATACGTCCGGGACATTGGGCCATTTGCGCATGGCCTGCTTGACGCTCTCGTCCATCATGTCGCTCCGTGAATTTCCGCCGGGAACCCGCCGCCTAATGTGGTGTGGTCTTCGTGCTGCGCGAGGCGTCGCCCAGAACCCGATGCACGAAGCCGAGCTTCTCGATGACCCGCGGCGACACCACGAAAGGATAAGCATCCGCGTGGCCCATGCTGCGGTTCATGCTGTTCAGGGCAAAGGTCAGCGGCAACCAGTGCTCGACCAGCGTCGCAATGTCGGGTTCACGGTAGGGGTCAAAATCGTGATCTGCACGACCGGTCTCGTCATTGCCGGCCTGGGGACGGATGCCGATACCGAACTGCCAGGCGGTTTCCAGGGTGTCGACCATGTGCAGGTAGTGCGCCCAGGTTTCGGCCCAGTCTTCCCATGCATGCATCGATGCATAGCTGCTGATGTAATGATCCTGCCAGTCTGGCGGCGCGCCCTGTTGATAGTGCTGCTCCAGCGCCGCGCCGTAATCGCGGGTGTCATCCCCGAATAGCTGACGGCATTCGTCAAGGTGTGGCGTGTTGCGAATCAGGCGATCCCAGTAATAGTGGCCCGATTCATGCCGGAAATGCCCCAGCAGCGTGCGGTACGGCTCAGCCATGGTTTCGCGCATGCGCTCACGCTCGGCAGGGTCAGCTTCCTTGGTGTTGATGGTGATCAACCCATTGGCATGGCCGGTAACAACCTTGCCGCGCTCGCTGAATGGCGAGCCGGTATCCGCAAGAAAATCGAAGGCGAGTGCGGCCGGGTCCTCGCTGCGCGGCACCACCGGCAGCCCCAGCCGCAGCAGTGAGTACACCAGCCGGCGCTTTTCCGTTTCAAGCGTGCGCCAGCGGTCCCGGTTGCCCTCGACACCCAGATCCGGGACGGTTTTATTGAGTCGGCAGGACCTACAGAAGATCTGATCATCCGCGACCGGAACCATCCAGTTGCAGACGGCATGCTGCTCCGTATTGGCACACCACCGGTATTTTCCAGCCAGGCCACGCGGCTGCCATTGGCCCGGGCCGACGGGATCGAGTGACGCCAACTGCAGCGTTTCCGGAACAAACCCGAGGGGCGCAGCACAGCGCTCGCACACCACATTCTCGAAGTAGAGCCGCTGACCACAATGGCCGCAATTAAATAAGCGCATGGTCGATGGGCGCCTCAGAACCTGAGACCCCGTTCATTGCTGTGGGACTCGCGATCTTATGCCTTTCCACCCCATGCGACCCCGGCTCTTGCCGATCAATCGCGCATGATGTCCGCGTGGATGCCCCTTCCGACACCGACCTGATCCGCTTCCGTATCGGCGTGCGCCCCTTCTGCCGCTTCGTTGCCCGCAGCGGCGACCTGTTCCGCAGTAGCAGCCCCGGACCTACGGCTGCGCAGGGTCTCGCCGGACACCGTGCGGCCCAGAGCCGGCGGCCGTCGGGCTACTCCGAAGAGGTGACCATCCGTGGGGTCGTGGACGCCGTGCTGCTGCGCGGGCGCATTGACGGCGTGTACACCGAAAGCCCCATGCTGGAAGAGGTCAAGACCCATCGCGGCCCGGTGGAGCGCATCGACCCGGCGCAGTCGCAGCTGCACTGGGCGCAACTGATGACCTACGGCGCCCTCTACGTGCAAGAGCATGGCCTCGAGCGCCTCGGCCTGCGCCTGTGCTACTGGAATATCGATACGCGGGAGGAGCATCACGACGACCGCGATTACTCCTCCGCCGAACTCCTGGACTGGCTGCGTGCGCGGGTGGCCGTGTACCGCCGCTGGGCTGAAGCCGAAGCCGCGCGCCGGACACGCCGTGATGCCTGGCTGGCGGGCCGGCGCATGCCCTATGCCCACACTCCGGACGGGCAGCGCCAACTGATGCGTGCGGCCTGGGCGGCGCTGGGTGATGGCACGCCTCTACTGGCCGAGGCGCCCACCGGCAACGGCAAAACACTGGCGATGCTGCTGCCCACGCTGCATGCCCTGGGGCAAGGCACCGTCGATCGCATCTTCTACCTCACCGCCCGCCGCTCAACCCGGCGCGAAGTGTGGGACGACCTGCGCCAGCTGGCCAGGCCGACGGACGACAGCACCATCCCGCTGCGCACGCTGGAACTGATTGCGCGCGACAACCATTGCGACTACCCCGATCGCCCCTGCCATGGTGACGCCTGCCCGTTGGCGCGAGGCTTTCATGATCGTCTGCCGGCCGCCCGGGACGCCGCCGCGGCCATACCCCACCTTGACGCGCCGGCGCTGGCGACCATCGCGGCCGATCATCAGCTGTGCCGCTACTGGCTGGGGCAGGAAATGGCGCCCTGGGCGGATCTCATCATCGGCGACGCGCATCACTACCTTGACTCCAGCGGGCTGCTATATGACCTCACGGTCGAGAACACCTGGGCGCCGGCGTTGCTGCTGGACGAGGCGCACAACCTGCCCGATCGCGCCCGCGAGATGTACTCCGCCACCATTGATCAGGCCACCTTGCGCGCCATAGCTCCCCGCGTATCCACCTCTGTGCGCGCCGACCTGCAGGGCGTGGATGCGGCGCTGAGCGCGCTGGTCATTGCTCAACAATCTCTGCAAGCGAAACACCCCGAAAAACCCCCCGCCGATGCCCTGCGTGCCATCAACGAGGCCATCGCCACGCTCCTGAGCGACCTGGCCGAACATCCCACCCGTCACGACCGTGAGGTGCTCGATGTGCTGTTTGCCCTGATGGCCTTCTCACGACTGGCCGAAAGCTATGGCGACCATGCCCTCTGCTGCCTGAATCACCACGGTGCGTCGGCAGAGGATTTGTTGCGTGCCCCACTGGTATCGCTGGGGATTCAGAACGTGCTGCCCGCGCCCTATCTCGAAGGCCGCTTTGCCGCCGCCCGCGCCGTGCTGGCGTTCTCCGCCACTCTGACACCGGCGCACTTCTATCAGGCGATGCTCGGGCTGCCCGAACGCACCCGCTTCGCGCGTGCGCCATCGGCCTTCCCCACCGCCAACTTTCGCGTGCGCTGCGCGACGGACATCCCCACCGGCCGTCATCAGCGGCTACGTACGGCGCCGGCCATCGCGAACCTGATAGCCACGCAATACCATCAGGCCCCCGGAAACTATCTGGTCTTCGTCAGCAGTTTCACCTACCTGCACACCCTCGCCGCGGCACTGCGCCGGCACCCCCGCCCGCCCCCCCAGGTCCCCCCAAACCCGACCAAGACCGACCCCCAGCGCGCCCGCGTTATCGACAGCTTCCAGCCCGACCGCGCCACCGTGGGCCTCGCCGTACTCGGCGGCATCTTCGGCGAGGGCATCAATCTGCCCGGCCGCCGACTGGTAGGCACCTTTGTCGTCACCCTCGGCTTGCCCGAGTACAACACCCTGAACCGCCGCATGGCCGAGCGACTGCACGCCCACTTCGGGGAGCCGCAAGGCGAGGATTTCACCTTTCTCTACCCCGGCCTGCGCAAAGTTGTGCAGGCCGCTGGCCGCGTAATCCGCTCATCCAGCGACACCGGCGTACTGTGGCTGATTGACCCGCGCTACGCCCGGCCCCGGGTGCGGAGGCTGTTGCCCGCGGACTGGTGGGATAACGGGGCCGCCACTGACCACGCCGGCACGGACAGATGACATCGCCGTAGCACTTAGCAACGCAGGTTCCTCTTACCCAATTGCCGTCAATTCAGCTTAACGATTCCACGTCGCCTGATACGCTTCAAACGGCCATCGAATGTGGCCGATCACTTGTTCAGGACGCCTGCCATGCGCTTCGCCTTGCCACTCTCAGCCCTCTCCCTCTCGGCCGTGCTGTTCGGCTGCGTCGGTGACTCTCAGCCCGGCTCTGCGGTAAATGCGCAAACACCGCCGTTACCCGACAGCACCTACCTGGAGGACCTTACGGATTGCCCGCCGCCGCAGTGCTTCGAGGCGCGCATCCCGACGCTGGACGGTGTCACGGTCACCGACAACCGCGTGCGCATCATCCTGCCGGCGGACTATGCGCGCAGCGACCGCGCCTGGCCGGTGTTGTATCTGCTCCACGATGCCCCGGGGGACGTGACCACCTGGACTGAGACTGGGCAGGTCTTTACGTTGCTCAAGGACCTTCCGCTGATCGCCGTGATGCCGGACGGCGGCGGCGGCGACCCGGGCTGGTATTCCGACTGGGAGGACGGCAGCTTTCAGTGGCAGACCTACCACATGGAAGTGATGCTGCCGTATCTGGAGCAGCATCTGCGCGTGGGCGATGCGCCACTGCGCGCCATCGCTGGCCCATCGATGGGCGGCTACGGTGCGATGCAGTATTCCGCGCTCTACCCGGGCCGATTTGTGGCCGCAGCCGGGTTCTCCGGTGCAGTGGATTTTCTGCACCTGGAGCGAGCGAGCGCCTTGTATGCCTTTCTTGCCGGATTCACCGGCGTTGCACCGAGCAACGCCATCTGGGGCGACCCCGTCACCAATTACCCCCGCTGGCAGGCGCAGGACCCGGGAAGCCGGGTCGAGAATCTGCTGGGCATGCAGATTTTTCTGAGCTGCGGCAATGGTTTACCGGGCGGCCCACATGAGAATTTGCCTGCCGGGCTCCCCGAGTACGCCATTGAGCCTGTGCTGCTGACGATGAACCGGAGTTTCCAGTCCACGCTGGCGTCCGCAGGCATCCGCCATGACACTCTGTTTTATGGGCCGGGATATCACAACTGGCCGTACTACCGGGACGGCTTCGAGTGGGCCTTGCCCAAGCTGTTGGACGCCCTGGGAATCAACGAACTGTCGCGCTAGACAGCGCCCACGCTAGTGCGAATGGCGGAGAGACAGGGATTCGAACCCTGGAGGAGCTTGCGCCCCAACACGCTTTCCAGGCGTGCGCCTTAAACCGCTCGGCCATCTCTCCGCGGTACTGTCAGTCGCCGTCGCCCTGCCCCAGGTCACGACGAGGTAACGGGGGCAGGCGTTCGACATGGCAGCCGGCAATTGTATCGGGCTAAGCTTTCACTGTCACTTAACCTCGAGATTCGGTCATGCAGCTTTACCACAACCCCCGTTGCTCCAAGAGCCGGCAGGCGCTGGCCCTGCTGCAGGATCGCGGTGTGGACTGCGAGGTCATCGAGTACCTGAACACACCGCCGGATGCGGCCACGCTGGCGCTCTTACATACGGCGCTGGATGCGGACATCCGCTCGATGATTCGGTTCAAGGAGGATGAAGCGCGGGAGCTGGGCCTGCGGCCGGGCGATGATCGTCCTCGCGATGAGTGGCTGGAGCTGCTGGCGGCTCATCCGCGGCTGCTGGAGCGGCCGCTGGCGATTCGGGGCGATCGCGCCGTGATTGGCCGTCCCCCGGAAGCCATACTGAATTTGCTGGACTAGTCGCCGCCCCGGTGTCGCCCGGCGAGTTCAGCCCGCGTCGCTGTCTTCCGCGCTGACCGGCAGCGGCGGGGGCTCGTAGATGCAGGCACTACGCACGTCGCCGTCGAGCGGGGTGACCTCGCGCGTCAGCACAACCTCACCCCGTCCGCCTTCAGGGATGCTGTAGAGCGGGCTGGCCGCGGCGACGGAGACACCGTCGGGAATCACCACGCGGGTGTCATTTTCCATCAGCGCCAGATACTTGGCGTCATCACCACAGTCGCGCATGCTGCAGCCAGTGCCGGCCAGGGCCAGCACCGCAAGGCCGAGTCTCCAATCCATTAGGTTTCGTTCCTGTCGTCTAAAGAAATGCCGGCCTGGCGCAAGGCCGCAGCCACCGGCGCATGGTAGGTCGTGGCCAGCGGGACCAGCGGCAGGCGAATGGCATCGGTGCAAAGGCCCATGCGCGCCAGCGCCCATTTAACTGGAATGGGGTTGGGCTGACAGAACAAATCCACGTGCAGCGCCTGCAGGGCCGCGTCGGTGCGCTCGGCGGCGGCGCCATCACCAGCCAGGGCCTGCGCGCACATCCGGTGCATGGCAGCGGGCGCGACATTGGCCGTCACCGAAATGTCGCCGCGCGCGCCCAGCGCAATGGATTCGCGGGCCGTAGCGTCATCGCCACTGATCACCACGAGGCCGCGCCCCAGCGCAAGCAAATCGCGAATCCGCTGCTGATCGCCGCTGGCCTCCTTGATCGCCACGATGTGCTCGTAGTCCAGCAACTGGGCGACTGTGGACGGTAACAAATCACACCCGGTGCGACCCGGCACGTTGTACAAAATCTGCGGGATGTCGCAGCTGTCCGCGATGGCCGCGTAGTGCGCGCGCAGACCGTCCTGCGGGGGCTTGTTGTAGTACGGCGTGACCAGCAACGCGGCATCGGCGCCAAGGCTGGCGGCCATGCGGGTCAGGGTGATGGCCTCGGCGGTGGCGTTGGCGCCCGTGCCGGCGATGACCGGGATACGCCCCGCCGCGGCATGCACAACGGTGGCAATGACCGCCGAGTGCTCGGCAACGTCGAGCGTGGCCGATTCGCCGGTGGTACCCACCGCGACCACGCCGTCCGAGCCTTCGGCAACGTGCCACTCGACCAAGTCACGCAGCTTGCCGTGATCGACGCTGCCGTCGCCACGCATGGGCGTAATCAGGGCCGGAATGCTTCCGTGTAGTGCGGTTCGCCAAGTCATATGGGCAGTATATCGCGTGGCCTCGGATTATCGCGGTGGCTGGATTACAATGCGGGGTTTCACACGCATCGGACGCGGCCGCTACGGCGAGGCCGACGAGCGTCCGTGGCGATGATCGAGGGAATGCGTGGCCGAAGCGATTCAGAAAAACCAACTCCTGCTGTGGGCCGTCGGGCCGTGGCAGGACAGTCACCTGAGTGAGCTGCTGCACGCGCTGAGCGAACGCGGCTGTGAATCTCATGACTTGCGCATTTCCCAGTTGCAGGAAGGCTTTGCGGCACAGATGGTGGTGGGCGGCAACTGGAGTGCGGTGGGCAAACTGGAAACCGCATTGCCATCAATCGCCGAAAAACTGGGCGTCGAGATGGGCGCGATCCGCATCCCGCCGCGGGTACCGCGGGCAGATCAGCGCCCGTTCGCCGTTGAGCTGACGGCTCCTCAGCAACCGGATCTGTTCCCGGCTCTGGTCGGCTTCTTTGCGCATCAGGGTGTGTCCGTCATCGAGGCGGTATGTCAGCCCTACGAAGCGCACCTCAGCACAGCGCCGATGGTGAACATGCAGGTCGTCCTGATGGTGCCGACGACGGCGCAGCCGCCGGCTCTTCGCGAAGCCTTCATGGACTTCTGCGACGATTACCACGCCGACGGAATTTTCGACCCGATCAAGAGCTGACAGGTATATTCCAAGGCACATTCCCCAACCGGATAGGCCTACATGACTGTCACCACCGGCGCCCCGCTCCCTGACATCGCTCTCCCTGCCAACGGCGGCCAAACCATCGCCCTGCGCGACCAGATCGGGAAGAAGCTGGTGTTGTATTTCTACCCGAAGGACAACACTTCAGGCTGCACGCAGCAGGGCCAGGATTTTCGCGACGCGCGCGCCGAATTTGATGCCGCCGGCTGCCGCATTCTGGGCGTCAGCCGCAATACGGCTCGGCAGCATGACAACTTCATCGCCAAATTCGACTTCAACTTCGACTTGCTTGCCGATGTCGAGGGTGAGCTGTGCACGCACTTTGATGTCCTTAAGGAGAAGAGCATGTACGGTCGCAAGTACATTGGCATCGAGCGCAGCACCTTCCTGTTCGACAGCAAGGGCACGCTGGTGCAGGAATGGCGCGGGGTAAAAATCCCCGGCCACGTCGCCGAGGTACTGGCCGCCGCGCAAGCCGTCGACTGACCCTCCCATCCATCATCGCCCGCCGGGCGCCCGGCCCCGTCCGCCGCATCGGTAACGATCTTCAGCCTATATGAGGGGCTCATGACCCAACGCCTGTTCGTGCTCGACACCAACGTGCTGATGCACGACCCGTCGTCGCTGTTTCGCTTTGACGAACACGACCTGTTCATCCCGATGGTTGTGCTGGAAGAACTGGACAACGGCAAGAAAGGGCTGTCGGAGACCGCACGCAATGTGCGTCAGGTCAGCCGCACGCTTGATGAATTGCTCAGCGGCCGCAGCCAGAAAGACATCGAGGCCGGCATTCCGCTGACCGATCTCGAAGGCATCAGCCAGAGCACCACCTGCACGGGGCGGCTGTTTCTGCAAACGCGGGAAATGAGCGGGCCGTTGCCGCCCATGCTACCGGGCAACAAGCCGGATCACTCCATCCTGCAGGTCACGCTGGGCCTGCAGGCGGAGCTGCGCAACAAACGGCAGGTGGTGCTGGTCAGCAAGGACATCAACTTGCGCCTCAAGGCCAAGGTGATCGGCATCGTGGCCGAGGATTACAACAACGACCAGGTGCTCGATGACCTGGATCTGCTCTACTCCGGCTGGCGCGAAGTGCCGACCGCGTTCTGGAGCGAACTCGGCAGCGACCTGACCAGCTGGACGGACAATACCGGCCGCACCTTCTACAAAGCCAGCACCCCCGCGGTGCGCGACTGGTGCCTGAACGAATTCATCGCCATCACCGACGGCCCGGAGGACGCCGGCATCGAGCTGATGGTGCGGCAGAAGAGCGATAACGAGGTCACGCTGGAGCTGATTCGCAATTACCGCGAAGGCCACCAGTCGGCCTGGGGCATTCACGCACGCAACCGCGAGCAGAATTTCGCGCTCAACCTGCTAATGGACCCGGAAATCGAGTTCGTCACCTTGCTCGGTGCGGCCGGTACGGGCAAAACCCTGCTGGCCCTGGCGGCCGGGCTGTCGCAGGTGCTGGATCACCCGACCTACCGCGAGATCGTTGTCACCCGGGTGACCATTCCTGTGGGCGAGGACATCGGCTTTTTACCCGGCACCGAAGAAGAGAAGATGACGCCATGGATGGGCGCGCTGATGGACAACCTCGAGGTGCTGACCCAATCGCTCGAAGGGGGCAACTGGGAGCGCGCCGCCACCAATGACCTGCTGGCCAAGCGCATCAAGATCCGCTCGCTGAACTTCATGCGCGGCCGCACCTTCCTCTACCGCTGGCTGATCATCGACGAAGCCCAGAACCTGACCAGCAAGCAGATGCGCACGCTGATCACCCGTGCCGGCCCCGGCACCAAGGTGCTGTGCATGGGCAACCTCAATCAGATCGACACGCCCTACCTGACCGAAACCACCTCCGGCCTGACCTACGTGGTCGACCGCATGCGTGGCTGGGCGCACGGCGGCCACATCACGCTGGCCCGCGGCGAGCGCTCACGGCTGGCGGACTACGCCTCGCAGAACCTCTAGTCCGCGGGCGATGCATCGGCGACCATGGCTGCCGCATCGGCGGGCGTGTCCGCCGATGCGCCCGCGTCAGGCCAGGCCTGAATCACCGCATTGACAACGGTGGCCAGAGGGATCGCAAAAAACACGCCCAGCACGCCCCAAATGCTGCCAAAAAACAGCACCGCGACGATGATTGCGACCGGGTGCAGGTCGACCGCTTCCGAGAACAGCACGGGAACCAGCACGTTGCCGTCGAGCGCCTGGATCACGCCATAGGCGAACAGCACCCAACCCAACTCGCTGCCCACGCCCCATTGTGCAAAGGCCACCAGAGCCACGGGGACCGTCACCGCCAGTGCCCCCAGGTACGGCACCACGACGGAAAACCCGACCATTGTCCCGAGCAACATCGCGTAATTGAGGCCCAGCATTGAAAAGGTCGCCCAGCTCACGACCCCGACAATCACGATTTCAATGAATTTGCCCCGAACGTAGTTGCCCAGTTGCCGGTCCACGTCGGCCCAGACACGACGGATCAACGTGGTGTCATCCGGTAGAAACCGCCGCCCCCAGGCCAGAATGGTCTGCTTGTCCTTGAGCAGGAAAAACACCATCAGCGGCACCAGCACCAAATACACGGCGAAATACAGAACGCCGACACCTACCACCCAGCTGCGGGCAAGAAACGCATTGCGCAAATCGACCAGGGCCGCATTCATTTCCCGCAGCAGCTCGTCAATTTCGGCCGGCGCAACCAACTGCGGGTAGCGCTCGGGCAAGGTGTACAGAAACTGTTGCAGGCTTTGCATCAGCGCGGGCACGTCCTGGAAGGCGGCGGCCAGCTGTCGGGTGATCAACGGCACCAGAACGAACAGGCTGATCAGCAACAGAGCGACGAAGCAAAGCCAGACCAAGAGCGTACCCAGCGTGCGCGACAGAGCCGAGCGCTCCAGCCCGCTGACCGCTCCTTCGAGAAAGTAGGCCAGCGCAATAGCCGTCAGAAACGGGGCCAGCGCGCCGCCGAAAAACATCACCAACAACAGGACTGAAAGCAGCACCATTGCCAGGCTGACCACCTGCGGATTGGATAGATGCTCGCGAATACATCCCTGAACCATGTTCATGTAGTGTGGT
>JBDNBC010000321.1:0-4187 GCA_039768115.1 Oceanococcaceae bacterium | reverse complement strand
CCCCCGTCGGAGAAACGCACCATTTCGGTCCTGACCCGCGGCCGCAGGCCTTTCCATGCGTTCAGCGGCCGGTACAGGGCGACCAGCTCTGGTTCGCGGGTGAATACGGTGCCGTCCACTTCCGGGTCGAGGATCTGAAAGTCGACGACGCGCGCGCGCAGTCCGAGGTCCGTGGTGGGTCGCCAGCTCAGCTCAATTCGTCGCTCGAGCACATTGGTGCGGGAGTCGCCGTTGTCCTGTCCGAGGTCGCGCAGAAAATCGATGTCGCTGACGTCGCTGTAGTCGACTTCCGCCTGTATTCGAGGCCAGAGCCGGGTCTGAAGTTCAGCGCCCCATTCGTAGCGCTCACGGTCTGTCGCCTGGTCATTATTCAGCCAGCGCGCGCGCAGCGACCCCTGCCCGTGCGTCCACAGGCCGCGGGCCGTGCCGCCGAGCAACAGGCCGCGCCGCGCCAGCCATTCCGGGGTCAGGGTCAGGTCAGCCTGAGGGTGCAGGTTCAGATACAGCGGCCAGCGCAGGAAGAAGCCGGTCCGGTCACTGCTGCCCAGTTGTGGAAACAGCAGCCCGGTCTGGCGCTGCTCACCGACGGGAAAGCGAAACCACGGAAGGTAAAGCACCGGGACATCGGCGACCCGCAGCTGCATGTTGCGAGCAACGCCCTGGCCGCGCTCGGCATTAATGGTGATGCGCTCGCCGTGGATCGCCCAGGCCGGATCCTGCGGATCGCAGGTGGTGTACTCCACGCCGCGCAGATCCAGCTGCTGCGGCGCCAGAACCAGCGCATCCGCCTGGCCGCGCCCGCCGCTGACGAAGCGGAAGCGGGTGTCCTCGAACTGCGCGCGATCCTGATCGAGATCCAGCTGCGCCGAGCCGGAACGCACTTCGCCCTGCGCGTTGCGAAAGTCGACCGGCCCGTCGATACGCGCCTGGCGCAGCGGGTGGTCGTAGTCGAGGGTGTCGGTGAACAGTTGCTGATCCCGAAAACGCAAATTGACGCCGCCGCTGAGGGTCGAGACCCCGTAGCCGTCGAGATGGGCCCGGCCGGCATCCAGCTCGAGCGCGGTCGTGGGCGCGGACAGCATCGGAGTTGCCAGCTCGATCCCGACCGGGCAGTCACCGGCGCTGGTGCCGAACGCACTCTGGGCCCGGCTGGCCGGCGCCGCCAGGCTGGCGAGCCCTGCCAGGGAGATTGCGTAAACTGCGGCGGCTTTTACCAAGACGACAGTATTCCGTGAACGCACCCTCACGCGCGGACGCGCGGATGCAGGCATTGCAGCGCTGGCTGCACACGACTCTGCCCGGGGCAGAGGCTCTGACGCCAGCCTCCTCGGACGCCAGCTTCCGCCGCTATTTTCGCACCGAACGCGATGGGACGAGCGTCATCGTGATGGATGCGCCGCCGCCACAGGAGAACGTGCAGCCCTTCGTGTACGTAGCGCAGTGGCTGGAGCATGCCGGGCTGCCGGCGCCACGGGTCCATGCCGTCGATATCGAGCAGGGGTTTTTGCTGCTCGATGACCTGGGGGCGACGACATTTCTGGAGCAGGTGGAAGCCGTCGGCACCGATGACGCGGCACGGCTCGTGCTGTATCGCGACGCGGTCGATTTGCTGGTCCGCCTGCAGCAGGCCGATCGTGCGATCCCGCTGCAGGTGCCGATGTACGACGCCGATTTGCTGGTGCGCGAGATCGACCTGTTCCGCGACTGGTACGTCCAGCGCCTGTGCGCGGCGCCCTGGAGGCCTGCCGATGAGCGCCATTTTGCGGCCATCAAGCAGCAGTTGCTGGAGGCGATTCGTGCTCAGCCGCAGGGCCTGGTGCATCGCGATTATCACAGCCGCAACCTGATGCGCCGGGCGGATGGCTCCCTGGCCATGATCGACTTTCAGGACGCCGTACGCGGGGCGCTGAGCTACGACCTGATTTCCCTGCTGCGCGATAGCTACATCACGCTGACGGCGGCCGAGCAGGCGCAACTGCGCGACCGTTATCTCCATGCGGCCCGGCACGCCGGTTTGCTCCCTGCGCAGACGACCCCAGCGAGCTTTGCCCGGGACTGCGCCGTGATGGCGACGCAACGCCATCTGAAGGTGGTCGGCATCTTCGCCCGGCTGTGGCTGCGGGATGGCAAGGACCAGTATCTGCGCGACATCCCGCGTACCCGCGACGCCCTGGCCGCAGCAGCGGCGGACGTTCTGGAGCCCGCGGACGCGCAATGGCTAAGGCGGCATCTGGAGCGGAGTGAATCGGTATGAGCGCGGTTGGCCCGAGCGCGATGGTGCTGGCTGCCGGGCGTGGTGCGCGGCTCCAGCCATTGACCGACATCCGGCCCAAGCCACTGCTGGATGTGGGCGGCCAGAGTTTGCTCGAGCGCGCGCTCGAGGCGCTGGAGCAGGCCGGGGTAGCGCGCGTCGTGGTCAATGTCTCCTGGCTCGGAAGCCAGATCATCGAATGCGTACGGACACATCCAACCACTATGGAGCTGCATGTGCAGGATGAGGGCACGCAGCGGCTGGAAACCGGCGGCGGCATCTGTACGGCCCTGCCGTGGCTGGGTGAGCAGCCCTTTCTGGTGCTGAATGCCGACGTGCTGACTGACTACCCCCTGGCCGGCTTGCTGTCCCGCCGCATGTCGCTGCCGGCCGGAGTTCTGGCCCATCTGGTGCTGGTTCCCAACCCGGCGCACAACCAACGTGGCGATTTTTCTCTGCGCGATGGCCGGGTCGACAATGCTCCCGAGCTGACCTTCAGTGGCATCAGCCTGTTGCGCCCGGAGCTGTTTGCCGGCTGCACGCCTGGCACGGTGTTTCCCCTGGCCGACTGCCTGCGGGCGGCGGCGGCGCGCGGGCAGGTCAGCGGCGAATGCCACAGCGGCTACTGGAACGACGTGGGGACCATGGATCGACTGCAGGCAGCGCGGTCATGGGCGCAGGCCCATCGACCTGCAGGGCGCGCGTAATTTAGTGCTCGAGCCGCCGCACGCCCTGCGCACCGGCCACCAACACCACATCGGCGGGCCGCGCGGCAAATAGCCCGCAGCTAATCACACCGGTGATCTGGTTGATCTCACGCTCCAGCGCCACCGGGTCGCTAATGCGCAGGTTCTTTAAGTCCAGTATCCACCCGCCATTGTCGGTGACCACGCCGTCCCGCCATTCCGGCAGGCCGCCGGTACCGACCAGCGCGCGGGCCACCAGCGAGCGCGCCATGGGTACCACTTCGATGGGCACGCCGAACGCGCCCAGCATGGGCACGCATTTCGATTCGTCGATGATGCAGACGAAACGCTCACTGGCGGCCGCGACGATTTTTTCGCGGGTCAGGGCGGCGCCACCGCCCTTGATCAGACGCCGATGCGGATCGCATTCATCGGCTCCGTCGACGTACAGCGGCAGAGGGCCCGCCGCGTTGAGTTCCATGACCCGAATGCCCAGCGCCTGCAGACGCTTGGTGCTCGCCTCGCTGCTCGACACCGCGCCGTCGAGGCGGTGCTTGATACGCCCCAGGGCATCGATGAAATGGTTGACGGTGGAGCCGGTGCCCACGCCGACGACCATGCCGTCTTCAATCCAGTCCAGAGCGGCCTCGGCTACGGCTTGCTTGCGTTCGTCTTGATCGGTCATGAAAGCGATGTTGGAAATGACGCGGCGATTTTGTCAGATACGGGCGATGGTCGCGGGCCGAACAGTGCCGTGCCGATACGCACCATCGTGCTGCCGGCCGCAATGGCCGCCTCCAGATCCGCGGACATGCCCAGCGACAGCGTCTGCGCCGTCGGCGGAAAACCCGCCAGCAAGGCAGCCACGCGCTCGGCTTGCGCCCGCTGCATTGCGGGATCATCGGTCGGCGGCGGAATGCTCATCAGGCCCCGCAGGCGCAGGCCCGAAAGATCCTCCGCCTCGGCGGCCAGCGCCAGTGCGGTGGCGGCATCGACGCCGGATTTGCTGTCCTCGTTTTCGAGGTTGACCTGAATGCAGATGTTCAATGGCGGACGATCGGCTGGTCGCTGCGCCGCCAGCCGCTGCAACACCTTGCGGCTGGCCACACTGTGCACCCAGTCAAAGTGCATCGCGATGGCGCGCGTCTTGTTGCTCTGGACCGGCCCGATGAAATGCCAGACGACGTCCGCGGGCAGTTGCGGCATCTTGTCGAGCGCTTCCTGCAGGTAATTTTCGCCAAAATGGCGCT
>JBDNBC010000320.1:0-3585 GCA_039768115.1 Oceanococcaceae bacterium | reverse complement strand
CCGGCTCCAGCAGATTGTGGCCACCGATCGGCACCAATGACCCGCCCATGAAGACACGGTCGGCTGCCGCCATGAGGTGCACTAGCTCGCCCAACGTATCAATCAGCCATACCGCCGCATCCGCAATCGGCTCTCCTCGGGAGCGCCGCACGCAGCGCATGCCCATCGTGGCGCACAAGGCGGCAACCTCATCGGCCCGCCGCGGGTGCCGTGGCGCCAGAATCAGTAGCCACTGCGGGTCATCGGCGCGAAGGTGCTGATGCGCACGCAGCACCATCGCCTCTTCCCCCGGGTGGGTACTGGCCGCCAGCCAGTTCGGACGCTCGCCTAACGCATTGCGCAGCATTGCCACGGTCGCATCCGTAGCATCCGGCGCAAGCCGATCCCACTTCAGACTGCCCTCGACGACGACATGGCGGGCGCCCAGACGATGCAGCCGCTCGGCATCCGCCTCGGTTTGCGCCCCCACGTGGGCGATGGGGGTCAGGATGTCGGCTAGGAGCGCACGCCCCAGCCATCGCTCCCAACCGCGCACGCTGCGTTCTCCGACACGGGCGCTGATCATGACCACCGGACACGCCCGCTGATGCGCGCAGCCCAGCATGTGAGGCCAAATCTCGGTTTCGATCAGAACCAGCCCGCAGGGGCGCACGCTGCGAAAGGCCCGCGCCATCCACCGCGGATGATCCAGCGGCAGCGGCCGCACGGCGATTCCGGGGTCATCACGGGCCAGTCTCTGCCACGCCTCACAGCCGCTGGGCGTGAACGCGGTCAGCAGCAGCGGTTGCTGTGGCCAGCGTGCACGTACGGCTTGCAACAACCCTTGCGCGGAATTGACCTCGCCAACCGAAGCGGCATGAATCCAAAGAGGGGGGTCGGCCGGCACCTTGTACAGAGCGCCGAACAGGCCGCGCCGGGACGCCAGATCCCGTCCCCATAATGGTTCCCGGCGGGCGCGCCAACGCATGCCCAGCAGCACCAGCGGGAACAGAAGACGCGCCAGGATCGGGTACATTCGCATCCTTTGAAGTATGCCCAAAGACGTGAAATCTGCCCCGTCGCCTCTCTGGCACCCGCGCTACTGGCCAAGCTGGCTGGTGGTATTTCTGCTGCGCACGCTCATGCTGCTGCCCTTGCGACTGCTGCTACTAACGGGCAGCGGACTCGGCCTGCTGGGCCACGCCATTCTCGGCCGGCGGCGGCGCGTCACCGCCACGAATGTACGTATCTGTTTTCCTGAACGGAGTGCCTCCGCCCAGGCACAGCTCGTGCGCGCACATTTTGCAGCCGCCGGACGCGGCATCATCGAGCTGTTGCTGTGCTGGTGGGCGCGGGATCGTACGCTGGAGAACCGTTACACCCTGGTGGGCGCTGAACATCTGCAGTCGGCAATAGACCAGGGCCAGGGGGTGATCCTGCTCTCCGCGCACTTCACGTCACTGGAGATTTCCACCCGCTTCCTGTCGCGGCATTTCCCGGTCACGGCGATGTACAAGCCACACCGCAACCCCGTGTTCCGCCAGGTCATGCAAACCGGGCGGGATACCCATGCCGACGTGCAAACCATCGCCTTCGATGACATCCGCAGCATGCTGCGGGCACTCAAGGGCGGCGCCGTCGTCTGGTATGCGCCGGATCAGGGGAGACGGATCAAGTTCAGCGCGATCCTGCCCTTCTTCGGGCACCCGGCCGTCACCAACATTGCCACCGGCCGCATTGCGCGCATGACCGGTGCTGCGGTGGTGCCGTTCTTCATGTACTACCGGCCGCGGCCCGATGGCGAGCCGCACTGGCAATTGGTGCTGCAACCGGCTCTTGATGACGTGCCCAGCGGCGATGACGAAGCCGACGGGCGGCGCATCAACGCGTTGTTCGAGAACGCCATCCAGATGGCGCCCGAGCAATACCTGTGGATGCACCGCAAGTTCAAGGGACTGCCCGACGATCCGGTGTACTGAGCAGGGCCCCGTTCAGCCCGTCGAATCAGCGCACCGGCGTACGCCAGTGCGCATAGTCGCTGGTATCGCCCTTGACGATGTCGAAATAGCGTTGCTGCAGGCGTTCGGTGATCGGCCCGCGCGTGCCGGTGCCGATGGCCCGGCCATCCACTTCGCGGATCGGCGTGACTTCTGCGGCCGTACCGGTGAAGAACGCTTCATCCGCCACGTATAGCTCATCGCGCGTGATGCGTTTCTCGACCACGTCAATGCCGAAGTCATCGGCCAGCTGGAAGATGGTGCGACGAGTGATGCCATCCAGGGCCGACAGCAGCGTGGGCGTGCAGATCACTCCATCCACGACCATGAAGATGTTTTCGCCGGAACCCTCGGCAACGTAGCCATCTACGTCCAGCAGCAGCGCTTCGTCGTAGCCATCGCGCAACGCCTCGTTCAGCGCCAACATCGAATTGATGTAGTTGCCGTTAGCCTTGGCCCGGCACATCGTGACGTTGGGATGATGGCGGGTAAAGGAGCTGGTGCGGACACGAATGCCTTTCTCCATGTTGTCCGCACCGAGATACGAACCCCAGGTCCAGGCCGCGACAATCACGTGCGCCTGAAGGTTGTCAGCACGCAGCCCCATGCCTTCCGCACCGTAAAAAACCATCGGCCGAATGTAGGCGGACTCCAGCGCGTTCTCGCGCACCGCGGCAATCTGCGCGGCGTTGATCTCTTCGGCGCTGTAGGGGATAGACATGCCGAGAATCTTCGCGGAGTTGAACAACCGCCGCGTATGCTCCGCCAGGCGAAAAATGGCCGGACCCTGCGGGGTAGCGTAGGCTCGCACGCCCTCGAACACGCCAGCACCGTAGTGCAGCGTGTGGGTCAGGACATGCGTGGTCGCGTCGCGCCACGGAACCATCTTGCCGTCGTACCAAATCAGACCGTCGCGGTCGGCCATAGACGCCATGAGGGGTTACTCCATCACAATCAACGCCCGGGAGCGGGCAAGCCGCACAGTTTATCGCCTTCCCTCGGTGGCGGACACCTCAGCGGCGTCCTCCCCCGCGCCAAATAGCGCTTCCAGCTCGGGTGGCGCCGCCGGCAGGCCGACATCATCGTCGCTACCCAGGGCATGCGCATGCACCCGCGCCCGCAAGGCGCGATAGCGGTCACCCAGTGACTGTGCGCTGGCTTCGCTGAGCACGTCGTTCGCGGCGGCCACCTCGAGAATGCGCAAAACATCGGAGAACCGCGTCAGTGCGCCGACCGCATGCGCCTGCGCGAGCACCAGCCACTGGCTGAAAAACTCGATATCGATCATGCCGCCGGCCATGTGCTTGGGATGGAACTGCGCATCGCCCCGGGCCAGCTCGCGGCGCATCTTGTCGCGCATGGTGCAGACGTCCGTACGCAAGGCGTCGGGGTCGCGTGGCTGGGCCAGTACATCGGCCCGCAAACGGGCGTAGTCCTCCATGACGGCGGGCGACCCCGCGACGGCGCGCGACCGCACCAGCGCCTGATGCTCCCAGGTCCAGGCCTGTTCGCGTTGATAGCGAATGAACGCGGTCACGGACGTCACCAGCAGGCCGGCATTGCCATTGGGCCGCAGGCGCATGTCCACTTCATAGCACCGCCCGGCCTG
>JBDNBC010000319.1:0-3139 GCA_039768115.1 Oceanococcaceae bacterium | reverse complement strand
GGCGGCCTGGGACAGCAGCTGGGCATTCCCGACTGGGTCTGAGCGAATGCACTGCGCCGCGACGCTAGCGCTCCAGGGATACGGCCCGTGATGTGAATAGGTGGTGGGTCAAATCTTGCAACTCGAGGGGCTCCTGGCTTACCCCCGCATACTCTGCTCGCAATGACGATCCGAGACCGCATGTTCTTCACCGTAGCCGCGCTCGCCGTGCTGGCCACGGTCTTGTTTGGAATGCAGCTCTATCAGCACCAGCGCGATCAGCTCCTGCAACAATTCACTTCGGTCATGGCCCAGGCCAGCACGTCGGAAATTCGTCGCATCAGTAGCGACCTCCGCCGTCACGCGGCCAATGTTCGTGAGCTGGAGCAGAGCCCGGTCATTCAGAACTTTCTGGCCAGCCATAGCTCGCGAAGTCAATCCTTTGCGGGAAACAGCGCGGAGTTTTGGCGCAACCTGGTCGCCGGGCACATGCGTGCAACCATGACGGCCAATCCCGAGTACATGCAGTTGCGCATTGTTGCGACCGACGACGCGGGACAAGAGCTTGTGCGTTTGGATCGTGTTGACGAACGCATTGTTGAAGCCCCGAGGGACAACCTGCAAACCAAGGGGCACCGCTACTACTACCAGGACGCATTAAAGCTCACGGCACAAGAAATATATCTATCGAGGCTGGACCTTAATCGCGAGCTTGGCGTGGTCGAGGTGCCGTGGAAACCCACATACCGTGTCATTACGCCGGTCTTTGATGATATGGAAAACAGGCGCGCATTGATTATTGCCAATGTGGACGCGCGCGGGGACTTGGCCGAGATTGCGGCCATGGGATCTCAGTTCACTCAGGACCTGCCTACAGAGACCTATCTGGCGACGGCGTATGGCTCCTGGGCGGTGCACCCCAACAGCGAGCACCTGTTCGGCGCGGACTTGGAAACCGGCCACAGCCTGGCCGCCGATGAGCCGCAACTGGCGATGATGGCCGATGAATTGGTGGCGGACGCCCATAGCAACGGCCATCTCGACAGGTCGCAGATCGTGCCCGGAACTGGTCTGGTCCATCTGTCGCTTCTGTCCGCGGGCCAGGGCGACCAGCACCGCTACCTCAAACTGTTTCATGTGCTGCCCGAAGCGGCATTCCGGTCTGCCGTCACCTGGGCCGCGCTGCCGCTGCTGCTTGCCGCAGCCTTTCTGGGGGTGTTGTTGCTCGTTCTGGTTCTGGTGTTCGTTTACCGCCAGCTAAAGCCGCTGGAAGAGATGACCGAACTCGCTCGCAGAGCGGCCCGGGGCGACTATGAGGCCCCGCTACCACTAACGTCCGGAAACGATGAAGTGGGGATGCTGGCTTCAGCATTTCGGGCATTGCTCCGGGAGGTCCACTTGCGGGAGCAAGCTCTGCATGACTCCAAAGACTTTCTGGACGTTGTACTGCAGGGCATTGCCGAGGGCGTAGCGGCGGTTGATTCCGGCGGCTGCATCTTGCGCGTCAACCGCGCCATGGGCGAGATATTTGGATACCTCCCCAGCGAGCTCGAAGGCATCGCCATTGAGAACTTGGTGCCGGCAGACGCCCGGGCCGGCCACACGCAACTTCGAGAAACCTATGCACAACACCCTGAAACGCGTCGGCTCGGGGGTGGTCGCCAGCTGTACGGTCAGCGTCGGGATGGCAGCACATTTCCGGTAGACCTCGCGCTGACACCTGTCACGCAAGGTTCGCGGGCAATGACGGTCGTTACGGCAGTCGATGCGACGTCGCGAGTCCAGGCCGATCGCGATATTCGCGATCTGAATCGCACACTGGAAAACCGCGTGGCCCAACGCACGGCCGAGCTGGAGCAAGCCCAGCAACGCATGCAGCTCGCAACCAAGGCGTCCGGGATCGGCTTGTGGACCTTTCACCTCAAGGACAAAACCGTTGAATGGGATGATGGGATGTACCGGCTATACGGGTTCGACAAGAATCTTGAAACCAGGGCTCTCATAAACGCGTGGAGAAAAGCCGTATTACCGGATGATCTGCCAGAGGCAGACATGCTGCTTGCCGAGGCAGCAAAGCAAAGCGGCAAACTGGATCTTCGATTTCGCATTCGCCGATCCGACGGCCAGATACGTCATATCCATGCCATCGGTGTTGCCATCAGGAACAGCGCAGGCCAGCCGGTCAGCATTATCGGCACCAATCACGACCAAACCGAGCAAATCCAGTCCCAGGCGTTAATGGAGGAAGCCCGCGATGCGGCGCTTCAGGCCTCTCGGGCCAAGGGGGATTTTCTCGCCAACATGAGCCACGAAATCCGCACACCGATGAATGGCATCATCGGCATGTGCAACTTATTGCTCGATACTGATCTTGATGAACAGCAGCAGGTCAGGGCCCATGGCATTCGCACCAGTGCGGATGCGTTGCTGACCATCATTAACGATATTCTTGACTACTCGAAAGTTGAAGCGGGACGAGTCGATATAGAGCCAGTCGACTTCCGCATGGACCATCTGCTGTCCGACTTGGCCTCGACCATGGCAGTTAAGGCGCATGAGAAAGGCGTGGAACTTATCTGTCCGGCTGCGGTTATCCCGCCGGATTTCACCCGGTTTCATGCTGATGCGGGTCGAATCCGGCAGGTGCTGACCAATCTTCTCAGCAATGCCATCAAGTTCACGGACAAGGGCGAAGTCGCTGTCGACGTCCAGATCCTGAGTGCCGACGCAGGCATGGCCACCATCCGATTCGAGGTTGCGGATACGGGCATTGGCATTGCGCCTGCGACGATATCCAACCTTTTTGAGCGCTTTGTTCAAGCCGACAGTTCCACAACCCGCTTCTACGGTGGAACGGGATTAGGGCTTGCGATCAGCAAGCACCTGGTCGAGTTAATGGGCGGGGACATTGGCGTTGAAAGCGAACCCGGTCACGGATCAACTTTCTGGTTCACGCTGCCGCTGCAGCGCGCGTCGGACCACGCCGTAGACGACGACACCTCCCTGACGTTGCCGGGTCGGCATCGCGTACTGACCGTTGATGACAGTGAGCGATACACCCATTTGATGTCCGAGTTGCTGGCGTGCTGGGGTGTGGAGCACGAGGCATCGACATCTGGTCCGGAGGCGCTGCACCGTATTCACAGCGCCCTGGAATCGG
>JBDNBC010000318.1:0-5227 GCA_039768115.1 Oceanococcaceae bacterium | reverse complement strand
GGGCCGCCACCGGCGGAACGGCGCTGACCGCCGAATCCACCACCATCACGGGGACGCTCTTCACGGGGACGGGCCTCGTTGACGCGCAGGTTGCGGCCATCGAGATCCTTGCCGTTGAGGCCCTGGATGGCCGACTGGGCTGCGCCCGCGTCGTCCATTTCCACAAAACCGAAACCGCGTGAACGGCCGGATTCGCGATCCATTACCACCTTGGCAACAGAGACAGCACCAAAGGCCTCAAAAGCGGCCCGGAGGCTATCGTCGTCCGTGCGAAAGGACAGGTTTCCTACATAAATATTGGTCATCTAACTCAATCTGTGCCATGTCAAACAATGAACAGCGTCCGAGTCAATCCATGGCAACAAGATCAATCACTGACGACACCGCATCAGGCGGCGCGCGACCAGCATAACAGGGTGTTGGCGCGGCGCATACGTATTTGCGCGCGTATTTTCGCGAGGCGTCGTGATCAGGCGCGGGGCAGCGTCACCCCACGCTGGCCCTGATACTTGCCGCCGCGGTCGGCATATGAGGTCTGGCAGACCTCATCCGACTGCAAAAACAGCATCTGCGCCACGCCCTCGTTGGCGTAGACCCGTGCCGGCAGTGGCGTGGTGTTGGAGAACTCCAGCGTGACATGGCCCTCCCACTCCGGCTCCAACGGGGTCACGTTAACGATGATGCCGCAACGGGCGTAGGTGCTCTTGCCGAGGCAGATCGTCAGCACATCGCGCGGAATGCGGAAATATTCCACGGTGCGGGCCAGCGCAAACGAGTTCGGCGGGATGATGCAGCACTCGCCATCGAAGCTCACGAAACTGTCATCCGAGAAATTCTTCGGGTCGACCACCGCCGAATTGATGTTGGTGAAAATCTTGAATTCACTGGCGCAGCGCACATCGTAGCCATAGCTCGATACGCCGTAGCTGATGATCTTGTGGCCGTCTGTGCGGGCCCGCACCTGGGTCGGCGCGAAGGGCTCAATCATCCCCTTGCCCGCTTGCTCGATGATCCAGCGGTCTGATTTGATGCTCATGGCTCAGGACTCAACAACAATGTCAGGAAAGGCGGCCGCACCGGCCGCCACCAGCGCCGCAGCAGCGCGCCGCGCCAGGGCCAGATAGCGGCCCGCCAGCTCCGATTCGGACTCGGCCACCACGGTCGGCTCGCCGCCATCCGCCTGGGCGCCGATGCGCCCGTCCAGTGGCAACTGCCCCAGCACCGGAACGCCATGCTCCTGCGCCAGCCGGTCGGCCCCACCGGCAGCAAACACCGGATCCAGATGACCGCACTGGCTGCAGGTGTGACCGGCCATGTTCTCGACGATACCCAGAACGGTCACCCCCACTTTTTCAAACATACGCAAACCCTTGCGCGCATCGAGCAGGGCGATTTCCTGCGGCGTGGTCACGATCACTGCGCCACTGACCGGGATGCGCTGCGCCAGCGACAGCTGCGTGTCACCCGTGCCCGGCGGCAGATCGATGATCAGATAGTCCAGCGTCGGCCACGCCGTTTCGGTCAGCATCTGCTGCAAGGCCTGGGTCACCATGGGCCCGCGCCAGATGGTCGGGTCCGCCGGGTCGATCAGCAAGCCGATGGACATTAAATGGATGCCGTGCGCGAGCACCGGGCGCATGGCCTTGTTTTCGATGAGTTCCGGCCGCTGCCCCTGCACGCCGAGCATCTGCGGCTGGCTCGGACCGTAGATATCGGCGTCGAGTATGCCGACGGCGGCGCCTTCGGCGGCCAGAGCCAGCGCCAGGTTGACGGCCACGGTCGATTTGCCTACACCGCCCTTGCCCGAGGCCACGGCGATGATGTTCTTGATGCCGGGGTAGGGTTTCAGCGCGCCCTGTACCGCCTGCGGCTCCACCTGCCACTGCAGGCCCACACAAACCTTTTGCCCGGTCTTGCGCTCGATGAACCGCGCCAGCTGGCCGGCCAGAACCGGCGCCCAGCGGCCGCAGGGGAAGGACAGGACAATCAGCAGGCGGCCCGCATCGGCCTCGCGCACACCGTCCACGAGGTGGGGGGCCAGCCAGGGCTCGGGATAGGCCTCGAGCAGAGTGCGTGCGGTATCGACATCCACGGCGTGATGATCCTTGCCAAATCAGCGCGCCATGGTATGGCAAAATCGCGGGTTCGATTGCGCTAGCCGCCGAGATCCCCCTGATGCGTCGCATCCTGCTGACCAGTGCCCTTCCCTACGCCAACGCCCCCTTGCATCTGGGGCACATCCTGGAAGTGGTGCAGGCCGATGTGCTCGCGCGCGCCTGGCGCCTCGCGGGCCATACGGTGCATTACATCTGCGCCAATGACGCGCACGGCACGCCGATCATGCTGCACGCCGAGAAGCAGGGCATTCCCCCCGAGGCGCTGGTGGCGCAGGTGGGTGCGGAGCATCGTCGCGATTACGCCGACTTCGGCATTGCCTTTGACAACTTTCACACCACCCACAGTCCCGAAAACAAGGCCGCGCTGGATCGCATCTTCACCGCGCTGCAGGCCGAAGGCCATATCGAGGCGCGGGAAATCCAGCAAGCCTGGGACCCAATCAAGGGGATGTTCCTGCCGGACCGCTACATCCGCGGCACCTGCCCGCGCTGCGGCGCGGAAGATCAGTACGGCGACGCCTGTGAAAAGTGCGGCGCCACCTATGATCCGCTGGATCTGCTCAACCCGCGTTCGGCCCTGACCGGTGCCGCGCCCGAGCAGAAACCCAGCACGCACTATTTTTTCAAGCTCGGACACTTCGAAACCTTTCTTCAGAACTGGCTGCAGCAGGCCGACCTGCAGCCGGCGGTGCGCGCCAAACTGGCCGAGTGGTTCGATGCCGGGCTGAAAGACTGGGACATCTCTCGCGATGCGCCATATTTCGGTTTCGAAATTCCCGGCGCCCCCGGCAAGTTTTTCTATGTCTGGGTCGACGCGCCGATGGGCTATATCGCCAGCTGGATGGACTGGCTCGGCCGCATGCAGCCGGACGTCGACCCGTGGGCCGCATGGCTGCCGGACAGTGATACCGACATCGTGCATATCATCGGCAAGGACATCACCTATTTTCATGCGCTGTTCTGGCCGGCCATGCTGCAGGGGGCCGGGCTGAAACCGCCCAGCGCCATCCATGCGCACGGTTTTCTGACCATCAACGGCGAGAAGATGTCGAAGTCGCGCGGCACCTTCATTACCGCGCGCCGCTACCTTGAGCATCTCCCGGCCGAATATCTGCGCTACTACTTCGCCGCCAAGCTGGCCAACGGCGTGGATGACATGGACCTCAACCTCGAGGACTTCAAGCTGCGCATCAATGCCGACCTGATTGGCAAGTACGTGAACATCGCCGCCCGCTGCTCGGGTTTCGTGCAGAAGCTGGGCGACGGGCGGCTGGCCGACGAACTCGATTCGCCCGCGCTGGTGGCGGAACTCGCAAGCGCGGGGGATGCGATTCTCGCCAGCTACACGCGCCGTGATACCGGCCAGGCCATTCGCCAGATCATGCAGCTGGCTGATCGCGCCAATGCCTACGTGGCCGAGCGCGCACCCTGGGCGCTGGCCAAGGATCCGGGCACCGTAGATCAGGTTCTGCCGGTGTGTACCACGGCGCTCAATCTGTTCCGCCTGCTCAGCCTGTATCTGTCACCTGTACTGCCGGAAACGACGGGCCGTGTCGCCGAGTGGCTGCACGGGCTGCCGGCCTGGGACGAGCGCAGCGACCCGCTGGTTGGCATAGCGATTGCGCCCTACCGCAACCTGCTGCAGCGGGTGGACGAAACGGCGCTGGCGGCACTGGCCTGAATGCCGCCCCGCCTCGCCGTCGTATATAACCAATCGTTATTTACTTTTCTCATTGATATTCTTTTTGAGCATAGATCCGCCCGCATGCGCGAGAATTCGGCGTCATGACTGAAGCCTGGATCATCATCATCAGTACCGTGCTGGTGAACAACTTCGTGCTGGTCCAGTTTCTGGGCCTGTGCCCGTTCATGGGCGTCTCCCGCAAGCTCGACACCTCCACCGGCATGGCGCTGGCCACCACCTTCGTGCTGACCCTGTCGGCAGCGAGCTCGTGGCTGGTGGAAACCTGGCTGCTGGTGCCCCTCGGCCTGGAATATCTGCGCACCCTGAGCTTCATTGTCGTCATTGCCGCGATGGTGCAGCTGACCGAAATGTGGGTGCGCAAGTCCAGCCCGCTGCTGCATGAAGTGCTCGGCATCTACCTGCCACTGATCACCACCAACTGCGCCGTGCTCGGCGTGGCTCTGCTCAACGTGCGCCGCGACCTCAGCTTCTTCGAGGCGGTGCTGTACGGCTTTGGTGCGGCACTCGGGTTTTCACTGGTGCTGATCCTGTTCGCGGGATTGCGCGAGCGCATCGCGGCCGCCGATGTGCCGGCCGTATTCCAGGGCACTCCGATCAGCCTGATCACCGCCGGTTTGATGTCGCTGGCCTTCCTCGGCTTCGCGGGGCTGGTCTGATGCTCGCCGCCCTTCTGGCCTTCGGCGGACTTGCTGTCATCCTCGGCGTAGCGTTGGGCATCGCCGCCGTGCGCTTTCGCGTTGAGGGCAACCCGCTGGTCGAGCAGATCGACGCCATCCTCCCGCAAACCCAGTGTGGCCAGTGCAGCTACCCGGGCTGCCGTCCCTATGCGGAAGCCATCGCCAGCGGCGATGCCGACATCAACCAGTGCCCTCCCGGCGGCGAAGATGGCGTGCTCGCCCTGGCCGAATTACTGGGCCGCGAACCCAAACCCCTGAACCCTGAGAACGGTGCCGCCCAAGAAGCGCCGCTGGTGGCGTGGATTGATGAATCCCGCTGCATCGGCTGCACCCTGTGCATTCAGGCCTGCCCGGTGGATGCGATTGTGGGCGCGAACAAACTGATGCATACGATCATTGCCGCGGAATGCACGGGTTGCAAATTGTGCCTTCCACCCTGCCCGGTCGACTGCATCGAACTGCATACCGTCACCGCTACGCCGCGCACCTGGACCTGGCCCGACCCGGGCAAGCGGGAGGTCGCCTGATGTTTGGCAAGCAACGCGACGGATTTCGCGGCGGAATCGCCCTGCCCGGCCACAAGTTGTATGGCGATGCTGGCCGCACGCAGCCCGCGCCGCTGCCGGCCGAATTGATTTTCCCGCTGGAACAGCACATCGGCCAGGGCGCCCGGCCGGTGGTGACCGTCGGCCAGCATGTGCAGCGCGGCGATGTGCTGGCCGAGGCCG
>JBDNBC010000317.1:0-9426 GCA_039768115.1 Oceanococcaceae bacterium | reverse complement strand
GTGGAAGGCACAGTGGGAAGGCAAGAGGGTTTATGACGCTCAGGGGCAGGTGCAGCTGCATCTGGCCAAGGGCAATATCGACCACAGCAAGCCGGCGAACAATGACAAGGTCGATGCCCTCGCGGGTGCGACCTTGACCAGTAACGGGGTCACCAAGATGGTGGAGTACTGGATGGGTGAAAACGGCTTCCGGCCGTTTCTGAACAACCTGCGGGAGGGCAAGGCCTGATGGCTGACACGTTCAACAACAAAAAGATCGTCACCGAACCGGTCTTTGACAACAATCCGATCGTGCTGCAGGTGCTGGGCATCTGCTCGGCACTGGCAGTCACTGCCAAGCTGGAAACGGCCCTGCTGATGTGCGTGGCGCTAACCGCCGTTCTGGCGTTTTCGAATCTGTTCATTTCGATGATTCGAAAGGTCATCCCATCGAACATTCGCATCATCGTGCAGATGACCATCATCGCCTCACTGGTGATTGTGGTGGATCAGCTGCTCAAGGCGTATTTCTACGACATTGCCAAGCAGCTGTCGGTCTTTGTCGGCCTGATCATCACCAACTGCATCGTTATGGGCCGCGCCGAGGCGTATGCGATGAAGAATCCGCCCCTGCCGAGCCTGATGGACGGCATTGGCAACGGGCTGGGGTATTCGATCATCCTGATCATCGTGGCGGTGATTCGTGAGCTGTTTGGCTCGGGCTCACTGATGGGTGTGCAGATTCTGCCGCTGGCCACGGAAGGCGGCTGGTACACGCCGATGGGCATGATGCTGCTGCCGCCGTCGGCCTTCTTCATCATCGGGCTGTTCATCTGGATTCTGCGCACCGCCAAGCCGGCGCAGGTCGAGAAGCATGACTACCAGATTCACGCTGTTCACCGTACGGAAGCCGTCTGATGGCCGATCTGTTCAACCTGTTTATCAAAGCCGTGTTTGTCGAAAACATGGCATTGGCCTTCTTCCTGGGGATGTGCACCTTCCTGGCCGTCTCCAAGAAGATTTCCACCGCATTCGGACTGGGCGTTGCGGTTGTGGTGGTGCAAACCATTACTGTGCCGGTCAACAACCTCGTCTATCAGAACCTTCTCAAGGAAGGCGCTCTGGCCTGGGCCGGGCTGCCAGAGGTGGATCTCTCTTTCCTGGGGCTGATTTCCTACATCGGGCTGATTGCCGCGATGGTGCAGATTCTCGAGATGTTTCTCGACAAGTATGTGCCGGCGCTGTACAGCGCGCTGGGGATCTTCCTGCCGTTGATTACCGTGAACTGCGCGATCCTGGGGGGGACGCTGTTCATGGTTGAGCGCGATTACAACTTCGCCGAATCCGTTGTTTATGGTGTGGGGAGTGGAACGGGGTGGGCTCTGGCCATCGTGGCACTGGCAGGCATTCGCGAGAAATTGAAGTACTCCGATGTGCCTGACGGTCTACAGGGTCTGGGAATCACATTCATCTCTGTCGGACTGATGGCCCTGGGATTCATGGCGTTCTCCGGCGTTCAACTCTAAAGGCCACAAACCATGCAGGAAATCATCCTCGGCGTGAGCTTGTTCACGGGGATCGTCCTTATCCTCGTGACGATGATTCTCGTTGCCCGATCGCGACTGGTGCCGCAGGGCAATGTCCGCATCAACATCAACGACGAGACAACGATTGAGGCCCCGACCGGTGGGAAGCTCCTCGGCGCACTCGCCGAACAGGGCCTGTTCGTGCCGTCAGCGTGCGGCGGCGGCGGCACCTGCGCTCAATGCCGGGTGCAGATTCACGAGGGTGGCGGTTCCATTCTGCCGACCGAGGAATCGCACATCACCAAGCGCGAGGCCAAGCAGGGTGATCGCCTGTCCTGCCAGGTGACCGTCAAGCAGGACATGAAGATTCACGTGCCCGAAGAAGTGTTCGGCGTGAAAAAGTGGGAGTGCACCGTACGCTCCAACGACAACGTGGCCACCTTCATCAAAGAGCTCGTGCTGGAACTGCCCGAAGGCGAGGACGTCAAGTTTCGCGCGGGCGGGTACATTCAGATCGAGTGCCCGGCCGAAGAGATCAATTACAAGAATTTCGAAATTGCCGATGAATACCGCGGCGACTGGGAAAAATTCAAGCTTTTTGACCTCAAGTCAAAGCCCAAAGAACCGGCGATGCGTGCCTACTCGATGGCCAACTACCCGGATGAAAAGGGCATCGTGATGCTCAACGTCCGCATTGCGTCGCCGCCGCCATCGCGCATGGACCTGCCGCCCGGCGTCATGTCCTCCTACATCTTTAACCTGAAGCCGGGCGACAAAGTGACGATCTCCGGCCCGTTTGGCGAGTTCTTCGCCAAGCAAACAGAAGCCGAAATGGTGTTTGTTGGTGGTGGTGCGGGCATGGCGCCCATGCGTAGCCACATTTTCGACCAGCTGCGTCGTTTGAAGTCCCAGCGCAAGATCAGTTTCTGGTACGGCGCCCGCTCGTCGCGCGAGATGTTCTATGTCGAAGATTTCGACATGCTGGCGCGCGAGAACGACAACTTCGAGTGGAACGTGGCGCTATCGGACCCGATGCCTGAGGACAACTGGACGGGATACACCGGCTTCATCCATGAGGTGCTGTACGACAATTACCTCAAGGATCATCCGGCTCCTGAAGACTGTGAGTTCTACATGTGCGGCCCGCCGATGATGAATGCCGCCGTGATCAAAATGCTCACCGATCTGGGTGTGGAGCCGGAAAACATCATGCTGGATGACTTCGGCGGCTAGTTGCTGTCCTATCGGGTACCTGCTGGAGAGATTTGCTCATGATTGCCACCATCGCCATCACCTTTGTCGTTATGTTCAGCGCCGTCATGGCCATGGCCATTGGTGCGCTGGTCGCCAATAAACCGATCAAGGGAAGTTGTGGTGGTATCGCCGCGCAGGACGGCTATAACTGCGCCTGCGCGGCGGCCGGACAAAAAATGTGCGATGACGAATCGCCCGCCAATAAGCGCGGCAGCCAGAGTAAACTGGCGCTAGACGCGCTTAAAAATGCTCCCGGGCGATAGGGGTTTACTGCCCGGGCTGACGGCCGGCTGCCGGGTGATTGTTCATGACTGCGATGCGAGGGGAATGGCATGCTGAAAAACATCACGGCCAAGGAGTACATGGCCGCCAACCTGGTCACGTTCAAAATGGACCAGGACATGATGAGCGCCATCCACAAGCTGCTGGAGAACGGCATTTCCGGTGCGCCGGTTATCGACAACACCGGCAACATCTGCGGCATGCTGTCGGAGAAGGACTGCCTGAAAGTGGCCTTGAACTGGGCGTATCACACCCAGCATTCCGGACAGGTCGGGGATTACATGACCACCGCCGTGGTCACCGTGGAAGCCGACACCTCGATTCTGCAAATCGCCAAGATGTTCATCGAGTCGCCCTACAAACGCTTTCCCGTTGTTGATGAGAATCGCCTGATTGGTCAGATTAGCCGGCAGGACATCCTGCGGGCGATCCACAACATCAGCAAAGGATAATCCCACGCGACACGGACTCGGCGCGGAAGACTCCGCGCCAGCGCAGCCGGAATGGCGGGTGGTTTCCCGCCTGATTCCCCATGTCCTGCGTGACAAACACCGCGTGGTGCTGGCGCTTGCCTTGCTTGCGCTGGCGAAGGCGGCGGCACTGACCGGGCCGTGGATACTCAAACTGCTGGTGGATGGCCTGGCGGCCGCGCCCGAGAACCTGTTATTGCCCGTCGGCCTGATCGGGGCGTATGCCGGCCTGCGACTGGCCAGTGGGTGGCTGGGCGAGTGGCGCGACCTGGTGTTCGGCCGCGTTACCGAGCGAACCATGCGCAACGTCGGCGTGCAGGTCTTCGCACATTTGCAATCGCTTGATCTGGCCTTTCATCGCAGCCGCCAGACCGGCTCACTGTCACGCGACATCGAGCGGGGCATTACCGGCATCCGCTTTCTGCTGCGCTTTCTGTTGTTCAACATCCTGCCGACGCTGCTCGAGCTGATCGTCGTGGGCGCCATCCTGATCATCGGCTTTGGCTGGAGCTACGGCGCGCTGATGCTGGTATCCGTAGTCGTTTATGTACTGTGGTCGGTGCAGGTAACCGAATGGCGGACCCGCCACGTTCGCGATTCGCATGCGCGAGATTCCGCAGCGCACGGGCGGGCCGTGGATGCCCTGCTGAATTTCGAAACCGTCAAGTATTTCGGTGCGGAAACGCGCGAGACGCAGCGTTACGACGCGGAGCTGGCGCATTGGGAAACCGCCATGCGCGGCTCGCGGCGATCGTTGGCGGTGCTCAATGGCGGACAAATTCTGATCATCGGCCTCGCGCTGCTGGGGATGTTGCTGCTCGCCGGCCGAGGCGTGGTCGCGGGGGACCATACCGTGGGCGACTTCGTGATGATCAATGCCTATCTGGTGGCGCTGTTCACACCGCTGAACTTCCTGGGCTTTGTATACCGTGAAATCAAGGCCAGCCTGGTCGCCCTTCAACGCCTGTTCACGCTCCTGGATGCCCAGCCCACGGTGCGTACCGCGCCGAGTGCCCGGGCGCCCTCTGGCGCCGTGCCGCCGGAGATCCGCTTCGAGCAAGTGCAATTTCACTTCGACCCGCGTCGGCCCATCATCAATGAGTTGAGCTTTGTTGTGGCGCCGGGCACAACGACGGCGATTGTCGGGCCCAGCGGCGCCGGCAAGTCGACCCTGGCACGCCTGTTGTTTCGTTTCGACGACCCGCAGGACGGCCGCATTCTGTGGAATGGCGTGGACCTGCGAAAACTCGATCTCGACGCGCTGCGGGCCGCGATCGGCGTTGTGCCGCAGGACGCGGTGCTGTTCAATGACAGCATCGTCAACAACATTGCCTACGGGAGGCCGGATGCCAGTACTGAAGACGTACGGCAGGCCATTGCCGCTGCGGCACTCGAGCCGTTAATCGCCAGCGCGCCAGACGGCCTAGATACCCCGGTAGGCGAGCGTGGCATGAAAGTTTCCGGCGGCGAGCGCCAGCGTATGGCGCTGGCCCGCGTGCTCCTCAAGAACCCGCCCGTACTGATCCTCGACGAGGCCACATCAAGCCTGGACTCACGCGCGGAAGCGGTGGTTCTCTCGGCATTGGACGGGGCCATGCAGCAGCGCACCTGCATTGCCATCGCCCACCGGCTTTCGACGATTCGTCATGCGGAGCAGATTCTGGTGCTCGATGCCGGGCGCATCGTCGAACGCGGCACCCATGCCGCGTTGCTGTCGCAGGGCGGTCTTTATGCCGAGCTGTGGTGGCAGCAGTCGCGTGAAGACCTGGCCGTGCCGCCCGAGCCTGTCTGAGGCGCTAGTAGAAGTCGTCCCCGCCGCCACCGAAGCCCGCGGTGACGCCGATCATGACGGCCCTGGCATCGTCGTTGCGGCCATTGTCGTCAAAGTCGTCATCGTAGAGCTGGCGCCAGGTGAAGGTGAGCTTGGCGGCCGAACTCAGATGAAACCCGATGCCCGCGCCGTAGGCAATGCCGGACTCATCGAAGTTCTGGCAGCTGTCGCGAAAGGCGATATCCGCATCGGAGGGATTGCTGGGCAACTGAGGGTCGCCGCAGGTCATGTTGATGCTGATCTGGTTATAGCCGACTTCGACAAACAACTGCGCGTTACCAATATGGAGCTGCGGTCGCAGATAAATACCCGAGAGCGAGTCCAGCTCGGCGCGACGGTTCGGTTCCTCGCTGATCTGGTCCTTGTCGAGATCGAAGTTCCACTCCGCTTCCGCCTCGAGCCAGGAGAAGGGCTGCCAGCCAAAACGCAGGTTGGCTGTCGTCAACATCGCCGGCTCATTCTGGAAGCGGATGGTCGGTGAACTCGGGTCCGTCGGCCCGCCCACGCGACGTTGCACTCCCCAGTCTGCGCGCACGACACCGGCCCCGCCGCCGACATAAAAGCCGCGAGCCTTCTCCTCATCGTTGGAAAACAGGCCGGTGAAGCTGGAAAACCAGGCACCCGGCTGGAACCAGTCGAGCATGCCCGCCTGCGCGGGAGCGCTCAATGTCAGGGCAACCGCCAGCGTTGCAAGTTGAATTTTGGCCATCAGATGGATACCACGCGTTGTTGACTCCCCCCGCGCATGGTCGGCACGGGCCATAGCGCATTTTAACCAGCTTGGCGATATCCGCGTGGCTTGCCTGCGCGATTGCCGTGGCGTCACCGGCCCCGTGGCGAGGCGAGTGTCACGGATTGGTCATGCGGACGTCACGAAGCTGTTGCAATCGTCTTCGTACAGTGCCCGCAGGTTCATCGAAACGAGAGGGCGGCGATCATGCGAATTGCCTACGGAATCATGGGCTACGGTCGGGGCCACGCGATGCGCTCCAGCGCCATCATCCCGCAACTGGAAGAACAAGGGCACGCCGTGCGCGTGTTTGCCGGGCCGGATGCCCATGCCGTCATGCATGAGCGCTTCGATTGCTCACTGATCCCGACCATCGCCTGGCGCTACGGCCAGGATGGTCGGGTTGATCTGAGTCGCACCATCCGCGAAAACGTACAGCCGATGGCGGATGTCCTGTTCGGCGGGGCGGGTATTGCGCAAATGCACCGGGACTGGGATGCCTTTAGCCCCGAACTGGTCATTTCGGACTCCGAGGCATGGACACACAAGGTGGCACGGCAGCGCCGGCTGCCGCGCATCTCGCTCGATCATGTGGGGATCATGGCGTATTGCCGGCCCGAATTCCCGCTGGGGGACCGGGTGGCAGCGGCGCGTGATGCCTGGGGCTACAAGACACTGATGGGCCTGCCCGAGCATGCCATCGTTTCCAGCTTCTACGATGCGCCGGCGCGGTACCGCAACGTCGATGTGGTCGGCTCAATCCTGCGCGACATCGTGTTGCGTGCAACGCCCATGCGCCAGGGCTACCTGCTGGCCTATTTCAACAAGGGGCCCCATCAGTTTCTGCCCAATGTCGAGCAGGCGCTGCGCGCGCTGGACATTCCGGTGCGCGTCTACGGTACGGGGCGGGTCGGCGACGACGACAATCTGAGCTTCCGGGCGCCAAGTCAGCAGGGCTTTGTCGATGATCTGGCCGGGGCCGATGCCGTGCTGTCGACGGCCGGCAATCAGCTGATCAGCGAGTGCATCTGGCTGGGCAAGCCGACCCTGTTGGTGCCGGAAGATGTCGTCGAGCAACGCCTCAATGCCGCCATGGTCGTGAAGATGGGCATTGGCGAGCAGACCCGCCTGTCCACGCTGACGGGGTATGACATCGAGCGCTTTCTGCTGCGCGTAGACGAATACGCCGCGCGGGTGCCGGAGTATCAGCGCGAGGGTAACAAGGAAGCGATGGCGGCATTGGCACGCGCGATGGACCGAATTCGCAAGCGGCAAGCGATCTCGCTGCCCGGCCGCTTGCGCCTGCGCCGCTCACCACCGACGATTGCCTGAGTCAGGACGCGGCGGCGGCTGGCGTCCAGGACAGGGGCACGTCGCTGTGGCCGGTGACGGCTCCTGTGGCGTCATATCGCTGTTCGTGGACGTGTGCACCGGTATGACCCCAGAGGAGGGTGGTCGTGCAGCGCGTGCCATAGCTCGGCGACACAATAAACGGTGGCGAGAGCAGGCGCTCCATGCTCAGGCCGAAGCCGGTGTCGGGCAGGTCGTCATCGGCGAAGGGCGTTCGTCGGCTTAAGACGTCCATATGCACCGCGAGCGGGGCATCTGTGGGCACGGCGCGCAGCGCTTCTCGCGCCTTGAGCAACTTGGGCCAGGGCGTGTTCAGCCCCGCATTGCTGATGCCATGAATGCCGGCCTCCAGCGCGGTCGCCGTCGCATCGCCGCGATTCGAGTAATGCCAGAGCGCGCCATGGGCGAGCAGCAGCAGGTTAAACCCGGGATACCGTGATGCCTGCGGCGCGAGCGCCTCCAGGAAGGTGCGGGGATGGACATCCACCTGCAGAAAGTCACGCACCAGCGCCCCACGCGACAGGGCGTCGACGGGCGCAGGGCAGATTTCCCGCACATTGGTGACAGCGGCCATGCGCCCGTGGCGGCTCAGGCCCAGCCATGTGCCACCGGCGAGCCGGTCCCGTCCGGCCACGATGTCGGGGCTTTCGGGCCACGGCTGCAACGGATCCGTAGGCCGCGCGTGTTCTTCATCGCGGTTGGCGACGAGGCGCAGCTGGCCGACACCGGAATCCGGGGTCCAGTCGAAGACGATCAGGCACATGGGCGCGTACGATAAAGTTCTTCCAGTCAAAACGCACTCTATGAGCGACGACGAACGGTATGCACAACGGCGGGCGGCGGAAATTGCCCGTTTTGTGCAGGCGCCGCCTTCGCTGGTGGCGCGGGGCTTCGGGCGGGCGCTGGCGCCAGCGTCGCGGGCCTTGCAGGTGCTGGTTCCCGTGCCGGTGCTGCAACGGGTGCTGGAAGGCGGTCAGCAGGTGTCGCGCTGGCAGTTCCACCAGCGCCTACCGCAGGTCCAGCCGGGAGCGGACCTGGCCGAATGTGACCGTCTCGCGCGGTCAGTGGAGCGGGTTGCGATGGGGCTGGGCGGAGGCCTTGGCGCGGCGACCGGGCTGGCCGGCGGTGCCGGCGCCGCCGTAGATATTCCGCTGATCCTGACGCTGGCACTGGCGACCATTGATCGTACGGCGCGCTGCTACGGTTTTGGCGAAGACGCCGATGCCGACCTCAACCTTGGGATCTTCGCATTGGCCAGTGCCAACACGGCCCAGGAAAAACAGGAGGCGTTGCGTATGCTCGACGCCGACCCGCGGTCGCTGGCGTATGCCGCGGCGCGCGATGGCCTGGAGCGGGCCGCACAGCGGCAGGTTGCCAAGGACGCAGCTCAGCTCACGCTGACCCAGCTGGCGCGGCGGATCAGCGTGCACATGGGGCAACGCAAGGCCGGACAGATGGTTCCGGTGATCGGGTCGCTGGTGGGCTTGTCGGTCAACGCACTGTATCTGCGCGACATTTCGCGCTCGGCGCAGCATGTTTTTGCGCTGCGTTATTTGCTGGTCAGCAGCACGGCCGCACTCTCCCGGATCGTTGGCCACGACCCGCGGTCGATCAGGCCACCTGATGCGTCCGTGTTGACTGCAGAAACTGCAGGATCTTCGGCATCAGCCGCTGCGGGCGCAGCCGCAATTCCAGAAGGGATCGGGCGACCAGAAAACGCGCCTGTGGGATCTCCCGCGAGAGAATCCGCGCATCCTCGAGATTATGCAGCCAGTCCCCGCCGTGACCGATGATCAGTGTGGGCGCGGTGATGTGCTGCCGCTCGCGCAGGGCCGGCACGACCGGCCCGGTGAGGATGCCGTGGAGTACGGCGGCAATGTCTTCTGGCTGCTGACTGGCCGCCGCGCGCGCCGTGCGCAGCAGGTTGTGCTTCGGCTCTGGCAAGCGGCTGACCAGGTTGGCCATGCCGCGGATCAGCGGGGCTGCGAAGCGTGTGGCGCCCAG